>JAIEQN010000729.1 GCA_019747685.1 Gemmataceae bacterium | reverse complement strand
TTCCTCGGGCTGGGCGGCCGGGACCTCCTGTTCGTCGGGCTGGTGGTGTCGGCCCTCGGGCTGGCGTTCGGGCTGGTCGTGTACCGCCAGCTCCAGGCCCTGCCGGTCCACGCCAGCATGCGGGCGGTCAGCGAGCTGATCTACGAGACGTGCAAGACGTACCTGATCACCCAGGGGAAGTTCCTGTTGGTGCTGTGGCTGTTCATCGGGGCCATCATCGCCGTCTACTTCGGGGCCCTGGCCGAGTACCAGGACCCGGCCACCAAGCAGGTCGGGCACGGGTTCCCGGCCGACCGGATCGCCGTCATCCTCGCCTTCAGCGTGGTCGGCATCCTGGGCAGCTACGGGGTGGCCTGGTTCGGCATCCGGGTGAACACGTTCGCCAACAGCCGGACCGCGTTCGCCAGCCTGACCGGCAAGGCGTACCCGTGCTACTCGATCCCGCTCAAGGCCGGCATCTCGATCGGCATGCTCCTGATCTCGGTCGAGCTGTTCCTGATGCTGGTGATCCTGATGTTCATCCCGGGGGAGCTGGCCGGGCCGTGCTTCATCGGGTTCGCCATCGGGGAGTCGCTCGGGGCGGCGGCCCTGCGGGTGGCCGGGGGCATCTTCACCAAGATCGCCGACATCGGGGCCGACCTGATGAAGATCGTCTTCAAGATCAAGGAGGACGACGCCCGCAACCCGGGGGTGATCGCCGACTGCACCGGGGACAACGCCGGCGACTCGGTCGGGCCGAGCGCCGACGGGTTCGAGACCTACGGGGTGACCGGGGTGGCCCTGATCTCGTTCATCCTGCTGGCCGTGACCCCGGCCCAGTTCGGCGGGGGGGCGGCGGGCGAAGAGGCGGCCAAGGCGGTCCAGGTGCAGCTGCTGGTGTGGCTGTTCATGATGCGGGTGATGATGGTGGTGGCGTCGGCCGCGTCGTACTTCCTCAACGAGGCCCGGGCGAAGGCCCTGTACGCGGGCCTGCGGGACTTCAACTACGAGGCCCCGCTGACGTTCCTGGTCTGGCTCACCTCCGGGGTGTCGGTCGTCCTGACGTACCTGGTGTCGTTCCTGCTGATCCGGGACATCGCCGGGAACACCGACCTGTGGTGGCAGCTGTCGACCATCATCACCTGCGGGACCCTGGCCGGGGCGATCATCCCGGAGCTGGTGAAGGTGTTCACCAGCACCCACAGCGCCCACGTCCGGGAGGTGGTCACGTCCAGCCGGCAGGGCGGGGCGTCGCTGAACATCCTGAGCGGGTTCGTGGCCGGGAACTTCTCGGCCTACTGGCTCGGGATGACCATCCTGGTGCTGATGGGGGTGGCCTACGGGATCAGCACCCTGATCCCGCCGGTCATGCTGGCCCCGGCGGTGTTCGCGTTCGGGCTGGTGGCCTTCGGGTTCCTCGGGATGGGGCCGGTGACGATCGCGGTGGACAGCTACGGCCCGGTCACGGACAACGCCCAGAGCGTGTACGAGCTGAGCCAGATCGAGGCCGTCCCGGGGGTCAAGGACGAGGTCCGGCGGGAGTACGGGTTCGACCCGGACTTCGAGGCGGCCAAGGAGAACCTGGAGAAGAACGACGGGGCCGGGAACACGTTCAAGGCGACGGCCAAGCCGGTGCTGATCGGGACGGCGGTGGTCGGGGCGACGACGATGATCTTCGCCATCATCCTGGAGCTGACCCACGGCCTCCAGGCCCAGTACTTCGAGAAGCTGTCGGTCCTGTACCCGCCGTTCTTCCTCGGGCTGATCGCCGGCGGGGCGATGATCTACTGGTTCACCGGGGCCAGCACCCAGGCCGTGAGCACCGGGGCGTACCGGGCGGTCGAGTTCATCAAGGCCAACATCCGGCTGGACGACGCCGTCACCAAGGCCAGCACCGAGGACTCGAAGAAGGTGGTCGAGATCTGCACCCGGTACGCCCAGCAGGGGATGTTCAACATCTTCCTGACGGTGTTCTTCGCCACCCTCGGGTTCGCCTTCCTGGAGCCGTACTTCTTCATCGGCTACCTGGTGTCGATCGCCCTGTTCGGGCTGTACCAGGCGATCTTCATGGCCAACGCCGGCGGGGCCTGGGACAACGCCAAGAAGATCGTCGAGACCGAGCTGAAGATGAAGGGGACCGACCTGCACGCGGCCACGGTGGTGGGCGACACGGTCGGCGACCCGTTCAAGGACACGTCGAGCGTGGCCCTGAACCCGATCATCAAGTTCACCACCCTGTTCGGCCTGCTGGCCGTCCCGCTGGCGGTGTCGCTGACCCAGGAGTACGGGTCGAACCTGGCCCTGGGGCTGTCGGCCGTGTTCCTGGTGGTGTCCGGGTTCTTCGTCTACCGGAGCTTCTACGGGATGCGGATCCAGGACGGCGGCGGGCACGTCAAGGCCAACCCGGTCGAGGGCGTGACCGGGGTGAAGAGCCCGCATTGACGCCCCGCGTCACGAGCCGGTAACGACCCCGAGCCCGCCCGTTCCGACGGGTGGGCTTTTTGCGTTAAGATCGGGCCTCCGCCCGGCCCTCGACGACGCCTTGCTTGATCCACTCGTGGACGACGCTCGACTCGGTCACGCTCCAGCCCTCCAGCGCCTTGGTCCAGACCGCCTTCCGCTTGGCCTTCTCGGCGAACACCAGGGCCAGCCCGGCGTAGTCCGACCTGGTCCGGGCGTCCGGTTCGCCGGCCGCCAACCGCTTCCACCGGCTGATGACCGTCTTCCGGCCGCCGCCGGCCGTCAGCGGCACCCACGGCAGCACCGCCCGCGCCAGCCGCCCGGCCTCGACCCCGGCCAACAGGTCATCGTCATTTTCCCCGACCAGGTTCCGCTCCACAACCCCGAGGTGGGTGGTCAGTCCGGCCGCCGGCCATTCCATCCGGCGGGACGCCGACCCGCGGCCGGTCAGGTTGACGACCACCGCCCCGAACGGGCACCCAGGCCGGCGGCCTGGGCTGTAGTAACCCGGCCCTTCAGGCCGGGAAATCGGCCGCGGGCTGAAAGCCCGCTCCCGACAGCCCAGGCCGCCGGCCTGGGTGTGTCAGTCGGCGAACCGGGCCGCCTGGTCGAACACGGCCTCGGCCATCGGCTCACCCCGGGGCGTCGAGGAACTGCCGCTCGATGTCGAGGCCGACGAGGTCGGACCACGCGGCCAAGAGCCGCCGGAACACCGGCCCGGGCCAGTCCACCAGTAGGGGCCGCTGCCGGCCCTCCCACCACACCTCCCGCACCCCGGCCAGGCAGAACCCCGTCCCGGTCAACATGACCTCCGACAAGTCCCCGGCCAACTCGTGCATCCCTACCGCTTGCTCGGTGAACCCGATGCCGCGGCCGGCGCACAACTCCGCCGTCACCCGCAGGCTGATGCCGTCGAGAACCGAGGCACGCGGCGGGGTCCGGACCGCCCCGTCGGCTACGGCCAACAGGTTCGCCACGCTCGTTTCGGTCAGGTCGGGAAGCTCCATCAGGAGCGCCAGGGCGTCCGCCCGGCCGGACCGCGCGCGGGCCATGCGGTCGGCGATGTGCCAATACAGCCGGCTGCGGTGTTTGACGGTCGGTGGCAGCACCGAGCCCCACTTCTCCCGGGCCTGGCTGACCACGACCAGGGTGACGCCCTCGGTGAAGAACCGGCGGTAGCGGGCGAACGGGAGCGGGTAGGTCACCACCCCCAGAGTCGGCGGGCCGCTCGGGGCGTCGCCGAGGTAGAACCCGAGCGGCCCGGGGGTGGCGAAGGTGATGAGCTGGAGTTCCCCGCCGGGCGGCAGGAGCCGGGCGTTGTGGGCGACCAGCTCCTCGGCCGTCGCGGTGAGCTGCTCGTCGGTCGCGTCGAGCGGGACGTAGCAGGTGCCGCAGTCCCGGCGGAACCGGGCGAGGTGGTCCGGCCAGCGGAACAGCTTATGGCGGAACGTCCGGGCGTTGTCCACCACCGTCGCCCCGGACACGAACCCGGCGTCGTGCAGCGGCAGGGCGGCCTCGGTGAAGGGCAGGAACCGGCCGTTCAGGTACGCGAGCGGGGCGTTCATGGCGGCGGTCAAGCGGCACCCGAGGCGGCTTCGTCCGCCGCCCGGTCCCGGTGGCGGTCCAGGAATCGCTGGGCCGCGGCCAACAGGGCGTCGTCCTCCACGTCCCACACCCGCATCGTCCCGCCGGCCGAACTCGCCATGTTGCTGACGAGCTGGCCGAACCGCCAGTCCGGGAACCGCCGGCGGATCTCGATCAGGGTGTCACACAGCTCGCGGAGGGTCGGTTCGCTCACGGCAGTCGGTCTCCGACGGTGGGAAGGCGGCTGTAGTCCGGGTGCGGGTTCTCCTCGGCCACCTCGACCGTGACCGGCACGCCGGGGGCGACCTCGGCCGCCCGGGTGGCCCGGGTCACGCCGTTCTGGATCATCAGGTGCCCGTTCCCGTCCCGGGCCACCCGGATCGGCGGCATCCCGTCGAGCCGGTCGCCGTGCCGGGCGTACTGCATCCCGAGCTTGAACGGGTCGGCCCCGTCGTCCCGCTCGGGCGGCAGGTGCGGGGTTCGCGGATCGACCCGGAGGAACTCGCGGGGCACGGCGACCTCCTCGCCCCATGTTACCCTACGCCGCCCGCCGGGTGAACCCGCGGCCGGCGATGACCTCGCCCAACAGGTCGAGCGTCCGGGCCGTGGCCCCCTGTTGGCGGCGGACTAACTCACGGGCCGCGGCGCCCATCTCCGATCGGAGGTCGGCGTCGGCCAGCAGCCGGGCCAGCCCGCGTTCGAGCGCGTCGGCGTCGGGGACCGTCACCGCCCCGCCGACCTCGACCAGCCGGCGGGCCGCGTCCTTGAAGTTCCAGACGTGGGGGCCGAACACGGCCGGGACGCCGTACCCGGCCGGCTCGACCATGCTCTGCCCGCCCCGCCGGCCGTCGAGCGTCCCGCCGACGTACCCCACGTCCGCGAGTCCCCAGGCCGCCCCCAGCTCGCCGACCGTGTCGAGCAGCACCACCGCCGGCATCTCCGGAAGTGGCTGGGTGACGCGACTCCGGCGGGCGAACGGCAGGCCGGAGCGTTCGACCAACCGGGCGACCTCCTCGAACCGGTCCGGGTGGCGGGGGACGAGGACCAGCCGGAGGTGCGGGAAGCGGGGGCGGAGGCGGGCGAACACGCGCAGGACGATTTCTTCCTCCGGGGCATGCGTACTGCCGGCGAGCCAGACGAGCGGCCCCGGCGAGCGGGGGTCCGGGTCTTTTCCCTCTCCCCTTGAGGGAGAGGGTGGCCGGGTCACGCAGTGACCCGGACGGGTGAGGGGACGTGAACCTAGCCCCCTCCCCTCACCCGGTTCACTCCGTGAACCACCCTCTCCCTCAGGGGGAGAGGGTTGAATCACCCCCCCGCTCGCCAACAGGTCGGCGAGCTTCCGCGTCGCCGGCGTGTCGCGCTCCTTCAGTGCCCCGTCGTACTTGATCGACCCCGTCACCGCGAGCTTCACGGCCGGGACGCCGAGCACTCGCAACCGGTCGGCGTACTCGTCCTCCTGCACCGCGAACCGGGTGACGTGGCGGAACAGGAGCCGCCGGGCCAGCCCCGCGACCCGCGCGAGCCGGCGGAGGCTCCGCGGGCTGAGCCGGGCGTTCACGACCACGACGGGGACGTTCCGGTCGGCCGCGGCCCGGAGGAGGTTCGGCCAGAGTTCACTTTCGGTCAGCACGACGAGCGACGGCCGGACCGCGTCGAGGGCCGCCCCGACGGCCCAGGAGAAGTCGAACGGCCAGGGGACGACGGGCAGGTCCGGGAACCGGCCGCGGGCCTCGGCCAGGCCGGTGTCGGTGGTGGACGAGACGACGGCGAGCCAGTCCGGATGCCGCCTGCGGAAGGCCGGGACGAGGGTGGCCAGCAGGTGGACTTCGCCGACGCTGACGGCGTGGAACCAGGCGACCGGCCGCCGGCCGGGGTTGGCGGCCGATAGTTGTCCGAACAACTTTTCGGGCAGCCCGCGGCGGTACCGGCCGGTGGCGACGGCCCGCCACGCCAGCCACGGCGACAGGACCACCAGCCCGGCGAGGTAGACGAGGTCGAGGAGCATGGGAATCCGTTCCCGGGTACAAACGCCCGGCGGGAAGGGTATCCCCTTCCCGCCGCGGTTGCCACCCCGGGTTGTCCCCCGCCCTACCAGTCGCCGGCGATGACCTCCCCGCCGGCCGGGGTGACCAGTGCCCAGAACGTCTCCGGGGCCATGCCGGCCCGGAGCGTCCGGACGCTCGCGTCGCCCATCCCAACCAGCATGCCGCCGTCGTGCGGGGTCTGCGGGACCGACGGGTCGCACTCGTCCGGGCCCGGCGCGGGGATTTTGTCCCAATCCTCCACGAACCACACCCGGGGCCGGACCTGGAACGTCGCCCCCGGCCGGCTCGGGCGGGCGACCGGCGGGGACCCCTCGGTGACCGGGTACACGTCGTTCTGGTTCACACCGCCCGTCACCGGCCCCCCGTCCGCGAACGTCGGCCGCCGGATCTGCCGGTCGGGCGTCTCTATATGGTACTTGAACCGCGACGGCCCGCAGTACCCGTAATGCTCGGCGAAGGCGACCGTGTTGCTCATCCCGTCGGCAAACCGGGTCGGCAGGCGGGCATCCCCGGAAAACACCTGGGCGTTCCCGGCGTAGCTCGTGAAACACACGCCCCCCGACCCTTGAGCCGCCTCCAGCCCGGGGTCGGCCGGGTTCAGGTACACCGGGACGTACTCCGGGTAGCGTCGGGTGAGCCCGGACACGCACTCCAGGTACGGCAGGAGGGCGTCGAAGAGGACCGGCCCGCGGACCGTCACCGTCATCCCGAAGTCCTTCGACCACTCCCGCCGCGGCCGGCCGTCGATCGTCGGCAACTCGCCGTCCCGGGCGCCGGCGAAGTGGTGGACGGCCAAGTTGATCTGGCGGATGTTGTTCGCGCTCTGGGTCCGGGCGGCCAGCGCCCGGACCCGCTGCACGGCCGGGAGGATCAGGCCGATCAGGACGGCCACGATGGCGATGACGACCAGCACCTCGACGAGCGTGAAGCCGCGGCGATGGTCCATGTCGACCTCCCGTTCGCGTTACGGGAACCTATACGGTTGGCGGTCGTGCGAGCGGGGCCTCAGGCGTACCAAGACCAGCCACGGCCATCCGCCCAGGTTCTCGGCCGGGCGGCCGCCCATCACTTATGCACATCGGTCTTCGAGGAGCTCTCGGGCGCGTCCGCATCGTAGGTGCTACCCTTGCCCGGGTCGTCGGTTTTCTCGAAGGTCAGACGGACGGTCAGCTTGACCGTGACCCCATTGTCGAACTTGATTTTGGTCTTGTTGTCGTCGCCCCAGGCGATTTGTTGCTGATTCAAGACGATCGGCCCGGGGTTGTTCGCCTCACACGTCAGTGCCGGCGTGGTTTCGTACCCCCCCGGGATGACGGCGCTGGGCTTGTAAACCTTCAAGATGCCCTTCGTGCACTTGTAGCCGCCCGGGGTCATTACCGTCCCGGCGGCCAAGTCCAAGTTGACCTTGGTGTTGTCGGTCGCGTCGACCGCCCAGCTGGGGTACGGGTAAGAAACCTTCTTCTTCTCCCCCGTTATCGGGTCCGTCTCCTCCACGGTATACTTGTTCCAGACGAACAGCGATCCTCCCGGCTACCCCGTCGCACACGCCCCGAGGCCGACCAGCAGGACCGCCATCGCGAGGTAGCGGATCATGGTGAACCCCCAGACCTGAGGTGTTGAACCCGCGGGGATGCGGACAATTTACCAAACGGGGGGGGGCACACCGTCAATGCCGATTTCGGAGATTTTGCCGCTTTTTTCCTCCACGCGGTCGCGAACCGGAACTTGGCCTCAACTTTCCTGCCGGGGCATACCACGCCGACCTTCCAGACCTCGCCGGCGACACCCGGCCCATTGCGGCGGCATCAGCCCGGCTGCCCGGTCCCGGCCGGCGGGGACGGCCCGTCCGCCGGGGTGGCCGGCTTGCGGGCCAGCCGGCCGAGCCGCAGTTGCTCCGCCTCCTCCGGGCTCGGCTCGTAAGCCGTGCCCACGAACGACTGGACCGGCTCGGCCTCCATGTAGGCGTCGTCCGAGTGGTGCGGGTAGTTCGGGGTCATCGCCGCCCTCCGCCGTCAACGGAGCCTCAAGGTGGTGTCGCAGATCATCTTACCGTGGCCGTACAACTCGACCAAGTACGACCCCGGGTCGGGGAACCGGACGCCCTCGATCGTGTACGCGAACTGGTGGACCGCCACCCGGTCCCGGAATCGGAGCACCCGGACCGGGGTGACGTGGCTCGGCACGTCCGCGTCCGCCGGCCGGACGGCGAGTTGGATCGGCACGTCCCCGACCCCACCGGTCAGGTGGGCGTAGGCGACGAACCGCTCGCGGACGTGAGGGTACACGGCCGGCCGGAGGGCGTTGAAGACGCCGTACAGGTCGACCCGGCCGTCCTGGTAGCCGACGTGGAAGTCGCACAGGAACAACGACCGGGTCACGGGGACGATCTGGTCCGCCATCGGGGCGTCTCCGGCGGGGTTGGGTTCGGTCGGCGGTTCGCTACCGCTTGGCCTCCAGCTTCATGTGGCAGTTCTTGTACTTCTTCCCGCTCCCGCACGGGCACGGGTCGTTCCGCCCGACCCGGGCGGCCGTGTGCCGGATCGGCTCCGGCTTCTTCACCTCGCCGCCCGCGTTCGTCGATTGCTGGGCCGCGTCGGCCGTCGCCGCCCGGGCCTGGGCCGCCGAGATCGCGGCGGACTGGCTCGCCCGCGCACCCGCCCACAGCGCCATCTGGGCCTCCTCGTCCCCCATCTCCTCCATCCGGAAGACCGATTCGGTGACGCGGTCCCGGACCCCCGCCCACATGGCGTCGAACTCCTTCATCCCCTCCCGCTTGTACACGATCTTCGGGTCCTCCTGGGCATAACCGCGGAGGCCGACGCCGCTCCGCAGGTTGTCCATGCTCAGCAGGTGCGACTTCCACGCCCCGTCGAGCTGCTCCAGCACCAGCCCCCGCTCGACCGAGTGCATCTCCGGCCGGTACTTGGCGTCATAGGCGTTCAGCACCGAATGCCGAGCCGCCTCCTTCGACAGCCCGGTCAGCTTCTCGGCCTCCAGCCCCAGCCCCAGCTCGGCCTTCGCCCACTCGGCCAGCTCCCGGGCGTCGGCCGCCTCGGCCACCCGCGCCCCGCTGAACACCTCCTCCAGGTGGGCGTCCAGGGCCTCCGCGTCGGCCGCCGGCAGCGCCTTCCTGGCGACCTCCTGGAGCTTCTCCCGGAGCTTGCTCCGCGGCTCGGTCCGGGCGAACTCCTCGGTGAACCCCTCGGCGTCTACGGCTCGCGCCGCGGCCGCGAAGAACCCCTCCCCGTCGGCCGCCCCGCCGCCCTTGCCCGCCAGCGCCGTCCCCACCCGGTTCTGGGCCCACCGGTACAGCCCGTCCCGGTCGAACCGCTGGCCGCCCTGCTGCGGCCGGTCCGACATGTAGTTCTGCATCGCCACCTGGACCGGGAACTCCTCGTCCTTGGCCCGGTACGCGGCCCGCACCTTGGCGATCAGGTACGGCACCAATTCCGCCTCGGACTTGGCCGCGATCTCCTCGACCGGCAGCTTGACGGCGAACTTCTGCCGCAGCCAGTCGGCCAGCGACTCGGCCCCGTAGGTCTTGGCCAGAAATCGCTTGCCCTCGGACAAGTCGACCGCCCGGACCGACCCCTCGGCGGCACTCACCAGGTACTCGGCCAGCCCCTCCGGGCCGACCTTCTTCAGCTCCTTCTCGGAGGTCTTCAGCCCGTACCGGGCGTTCACCGCCCGGCTCATCTCGGCCCACTTCCAGTCCTTCGGGTCCTCGTCCGGGTTCAGGTTCTCGTCGGTCAGCTCCTGCACCACCGTCGGGACGGTCCCCAGGGCCTTGTCCAGGGCGGCTGCCTTCGAGTCCTCGAACGCCCCGCGGAAGTCGGCCGGGTCGAACTCGATCCCCAGCCGGCCGGAGGCGAACTCGGCGAAGCTGGCCGGGCCGTAGTCCTCGGCCAGGAACTTCCCGACCGCGTCCCGGACCTGCTGGTCGATCATCCCCAGGATCATCGCCCGCGGGTTCTTGCCGTCCAGGACCTCCTGCCGCGACCCGTAGACCCGCTTCCGCTGGTAGTCCATCACCTCGTCGTACTCGAGCAGGTTCTTCCGCTGGTCGAAGTGGTACTCCTCGACCTTCTTCTGGGCCTTCTCGATCCGGCGGGTGACCAGGCCGCTCTCGATCGCCTCGCCCTCCTGCATGCCCAGCCGGGTGAGCACGTTCGACACCCACTCGCCGGCGAACATCCGCATCAGGTCGTCTTGCAGGGAGAGGTAGAAGCGGGACGACCCCGGGTCGCCCTGCCGGCCGGCCCGGCCGCGGAGCTGGTTGTCGATCCGCCGGCTCTCGTGCCGCTCGGTCCCGACGATGTGCAGCCCGCCCATCTCGGCGACCTTCCGCCCCTCCTCCTTCATCTTCTCCTTCGACTCGATCTCGTGGACCGTCGCCCCCCACACGTCGTTGGGCACCTCGAGCCGGGTCGGGTAGAGCGGCCGGCCGTCGGCGTCCTTCAGTTGCTTCAGCCGGGCCCAGGCCAGGGTCTCGGGGTTGCCGCCGAGGATGATGTCGGTGCCCCGGCCGGCCATGTTGGTCGAGATGGTGACCGACTGGATGCGGCCGGCCTGGGCGACGATCTCGGCCTCCCGGGCGACGTTCTCCGGCTTGGCGTTGAGCAGCTCGTGCTTGATCCCCTGCCGCTTCAGCATCGCCGACAGCTTCTCGCTCTTGGCCACGTCGGTGGTGCCGATCAGGATCGGCCGGCCGGTCCCGTGCTCGCGGACGATCTCGTCCACGACGGCGGCCCACTTCTCCTTGTCCGTCCGGTAGACCATGTCCCGGCTGTTGACCCGCTTCAGGGCCCGGTTCGGCGGGATGGCGACCACGTCGAGCTTGTAAATCTTCCAGAACTCGTTGGCCTCGGTCATGGCCGTGCCGGTCATGCCCGCGAGCTTCTTGTACAGCCGGAAGTAGTTCTGCAGGGTGACGGTCGCCAGCGTCTGCGTCTCCTGCTTGATCTGCACCCCGTCCTTCTGGTGCTTGGCCTCGACGGACTGGTGGAGGCCGTCCGACCACTGCCGGCCGAACATGGCCCGGCCGGTGAACTCGTCGATGATGATGATCCCGAGCTGGTTCTGCTCCCGGGGGTCCGGGGCGATCATGTAGTGGCGGTCGCGGTGGTACAGGTGGTGGGCCTTCAGGGCGTTGTCGATCAGGTGCGGCCACTCCATGTTCCCGGCGGTGTAGAAGCTCTCCACCCCGGCCAGCCGCTCGGCCTCCCGGACGCCCGCGTCGGTCAGGTGGCAGGTCCGCTCCTTCTCCTTGATCTCGAAGTAGACGCCCTTGGGCGGCGGGTTGGCCGGGTCCACCTTGGCCGGGTCGACGGGGGCGAGGGCCGGCAGCCCGTCGCCCTCGGTGCCGTTGACCTTCACCTGGCCCTGGCCGGCCAGCTCCTGCCGGCCCTTCCGCTCCATCTCGGTCAGGCTGCGGGCGACCTTGTCGGCCTCCGCGAACCGGCGGGCGTCGGAGAACGCCGGGCCGCTGATGATCAGCGGCGTCCGGGCCTCGTCGATCAGGATGTTGTCGACCTCGTCGATGATGGCGTAGTTGAGCGGGATCCGCTGGACCTGGCGGTAGTACGGGTGATACCCGGCGTCGTCGTGCCGGGCGATCTTCATGTTGTCCCGGAGGTAGTCGAACCCGAACTCGCTGTTCGTGCCGTAGGTGATGTCGCACTCGTAGGCGTGCCGGCGGGCCTCCGGGTCCATGTCGCTCTGGATGTACGCGGCCGAGACGCCGAGGGCGTTGTAGATCGGCAGCATCCACTCGCAGTCGCGGCGGGCCAGGTAGTCGTTGACGGTGACGACGTGGACGCCCTTCTGCCCCAGCGCGTTCAGGTACGCCGGCAGGGTGGCGACCAGGGTCTTGCCCTCGCCGGTGACCATCTCGGCGATGGCCCCGAGGCCGGTCTTGTACCCGTGCAGGACGGCCCCGCCGACGATCTGCACGTCGTAGTGCCGCATCGCCTTGTTCCGGCGAGCGGCCTCCCGGCAGGCGGCGAACGCCTCGGGCAAGAGGTCGTCGAGCGTCTCCCCGGCCTTGAGCCGCTCCCGGAAGGTCGTGGACAAGCCCTTCAGCTCGTCGTCCGACAGGGCCTTCATCCGGTCTTCGAGGGCGTTCACCTTCGCCAGCACCGACCCGGCGACGACGGTGTGGGCGTCGCTGGTTTTCGGCCGGTAGTACCCCAGGCCCTTGGTGACCCGGTCGCTGGACGACCCGCCGATGACCCGGGTGACGAGGCCCATCACCCCTTCGGTGAACGAGGTGAACTTGTCCCCGAGCCGCTCCAGAAGGGTCGGCTCCAGCTTGGGTTGGGTCGCCATCGGGGGTCGGGCCTCCGCGTCCGGGCGGGTCGATCGGGGCAGACTGGGGGCGGATTGCGCCAAGAGTTCACTCTAAGAACGGGGAAAAAGGGGGTCAATACGGACCGCCCGCAGGGCCGGCAAAGGCGGCAAACTCGGCCCGGCCGGCCGGGACGGACCCACCAAGGATAGGACAAGGAGGTGGGGAAATGTCGCCGTCAGGGGGGAGGGGCCGGGCCGTCGTCGGCCGGGTTCCGGGCCATCGCCTGGAACAGGAGCGGGGCGCTGGCCCCGACGTGGATGGCGACGATGTCGCTGTTGACGTGGTAGGCCCAGGCCAGGACCCCGCCGGCCCCGGCCAGGAGGAGCCGGACCGCCAGGTAGACCGGGTTGCGGTAGCGGGCGGACTGGAGCGGTCCGGTCTTGTACGCCTGGGCGAACCGGGCCAGCTCGACCGCCAGGCTGCCGAACACGCCCAGGAGGAAGTACCGCCAGTCGTCGGGCATGGGCGGCTCGGTGGTCAGCGGGTCGTGTCTCGGTTCGGGTCGGGTGGCCCAGGCATTCCTGCCTGTGCGGCACAGGTCGGGAGGCCCGTGCCACCAGACCCAAACCGAGGCGCTACGAGCGGGGCCGGGGCTTCGGGTCTTCGTGGGCGACGGCCCGCCGGACCTCGTCCAGCCACCACGCCAGCCGCCCGCCGCGGCCGGCCGACGCGGCCCGGGCGAGCCGGCCCGACGCGACCG
>JAIEQN010000077.1 GCA_019747685.1 Gemmataceae bacterium | reverse complement strand
GGCGGTCGGGGAGCGGGGTGGCGGCCGGGTCGGCGGCCGGGCGCGGGGCGGGGAGGACGGCGGTTCCCACGGGCGGGCGGCTCCGGGCGACGGCGGACCCGGCCCCGGGCGGCGGGGCCGTCGGGGGTCCGTCCCCGGCAGGAAGCGTAGGTCAGGCTACACGGCCGGCCCGGTCGGGGGGAGTGGGAAATTTCGGTCCGGACCGCCCAGCTTTCCTAGTTTCCGCAGCCGGGGCGATTTTTCACGCCGGGTGTAAAATCGCCCCGGCCGACAGCCGGGGTGGTCTGACGGGGATTTGTTCGGCCGCGACCGGTTGATTCGGGCCGCAAACCAGATGGTTCGGGCCCGGGGTGTGGCTGCGGGCCAGAACCATTCCGGCCCCGCGGCCTTACCGGAGCTTGAGCTGCCGGAGGGTCTGGTCGACCCACCCGGCGTGGGCGTCCGACAGCGGCACGTCCGGGTGGGGCGGGGCCTTGTAGTCGACGGCCGCCGCGAAGCCGCCCAGGTCGTAGGCCCGGGCCACCGCCGCCTGGAGGTCGACCAGGGCGTCCCGGTCGTCCGGGGCCAAGGGGACCTTGAACTTGGGCAGCCGCTTGGGCAGGGTGGCCGTGTAGATTTCGTACCGGTCCGGGGCGGCCGGGCGGGTGACGCTGACCGAGTAGTCGAACTCCCCCAGGGCGTCCCGGGAGTACGACAGGGTCGGCTTCCCTTGCAACACCAGGTCGACCTGGACCACCCCGGCCCGCTGGGCGACGGCCTCGGCCCGCTTCTCCAGGTACGCGGCCCGGCCGGACGGGGTGGTCTTGTTGGCCGGGCTGACCACCTCGACCAGGGTGACCAGCCGGCCGTCGGCCCGGTTGCGGACCTCGATGTACTCCTCGGCGTGCTCCTCCGGGGTGACGGAGGTGAACAGCACCACCTCGGCGGTGTAGGTGCGGGTGCCGACCCGGGCCCGGTAGCGGTCGACCAGCCCGGGCAGGAGGATTTGGTACAGCCCGGCCAGCAGGTGGTGCTGGAACGCCGGCCAGTGCTTCGGGTGCTCCAGGTACGGGTCCATTCCGGGGAACGGGCTGGGCATGGTCGGGGCCTCCGCGGCCGGCCGGCGGGCGGCGGGAACAAGTTGTCGGCGACGGGTCCGGGTGCGTGGCGCATTGTACCCCGCCCGGGCCGGGTTTGAGAAGGGGTCGCCGGGGGCACAAGTCCCAAGTCCCAAGTCGTCAAGTCATCAAGTCCGCGGGCGGTTCGGGTGAGTCGGGCCGCTACCCAGGACTTGGGACTTGGGGACTTGGGACTCTCCCAACAGGGTGAACCCCGGGTTCCCCTTCCGCCGCCAGACGATTCCGTCCAGGACGTAATGGGTCAGTTGCGGGACGGCCAACAGCGGCACGAGCACGCCCTGCCACCCGCCGGCCGACCACGGCCCGCCGAACAGCCCGCCCCGCTCGTGCCAGACGGCCTTGTCCCAGAGCAGCTCCTCGGCGAACGCCAGGGCCCAGACCGTCGCCAGGAAGACGCCGACCGGCCGCCACGGGTTGGCCGGCCGCGGGCCGGCCGGCCGCATCCAGGCGTACCAGTAGACCAGCACCAGGTACGGGACGCCGTGGATGACCACGTTGGTGACGGTGAAGGCGTAGTCCGAGTCGAAGAGCACGATGCCGACGTACCAGCAGACGGCCGTGGTCAGCACGACTAGGTCCTTGCCGGGGTTGGTAAAGCCGTGCCACCGCCGCCACAGGCTGCGGCCGGCGTACAGCCCGAGGGCGGCCCAGTAGACCGGTTCGAGCAGGTCGGCGGCGACGGCCGGCAGGGCGGCGAAGTCGCCGGGGAGGAACCAGGCGAACCGCCGCGGCAGGTGGGCGTGCCAGTACACCAGCGGGTAGACGGTGGCCAGGTAGATGGTCAGCGTGTCGAGCAGCCGGCCGGGTCGGTCCCGCTCGCCGAGCCTGGCCCGGTAGAGCATGACCCAGCCGTACTGCTGGCGGACGAAGTGGAACACCGCCAGGTAGGCCAGACACCGCCAGAAGACGGCCGGCCCGAGGGCGTACAGGCCGACCCCGGCCAGCCACCCGCCGAGGGGGACGAGGGCGTAGACGCCGGGCCGGCGCCGCAGCTCGGCCGGGTCGAGGTAAACCCGGAACAGGGTGGACCAGACGTGGGCCACGTCGATCAACAGGACGGCCGCCACCCAGGTCCAGTCCGGCGTGTCGGCCTTGTCGCCGTCGAGCAGGCCCAGGTGCCAGCCGACGGCGAGGGCGGCGAGCGACACGGCCGCGCTGCCGCCGAACGCGAGCAGATCGACCGCCGGGGAGAACAGCCACCAGCGGCGGGCGGCCGGAGCGGCGGCGGACACAGGTTCGGCCAGCGTCGCGGACATACGGCCTTTGTAGGGTGGGCGGACGGTCCCCGCAGGGGACCGGAGGCCCACCTACGCAACCGCCTCGTCGGCCGCCCGGCAGCCGTGGTACAGGGCCTCCTCGAAGATCGGCACCCCGCTCAGGTCGGCCCCGGCGAAGTGGACGCCGCGGAACGGGAGGGCCGCCCGCCGCCGGTCCGGCCCCCACACGAACCCGGGCGTCGGCCGGATCATGGCGTGCCCCCAGCGCATCACGTCCAGCCGGGCGCAGAGCGACCGGATGTCCGGGTGGGCCATGCCCAAGTCGCTCAGGGCCACGTCCGCCCACTCGTCCCGGCCGGCCTCCAGGAGCCGCGACCGGGCGGCCCGCGGGTCCGGGCCGGTCAAGGGGTAGTAGTAGGTCAGGGTGGTCGGGCCGTGGTCGACGCCCCGCTGGTGGGTGTTCATGACGTACCCGAGCGACGGGCTCTCGTACAACACGTTGTCCCACGCCGGCGGGAAGCCGCGGCCGGCCGGCCGGCCGGACAGGTGCAGGTTGGCGACCATCCACGCCCCGTACTGGAAGGCGGCGAGGTGGCCGGGCGGGTCGTGGCGGAACGGCCGGATCAGGTAGCGGGCCAGGAACTGCGGGGCGGCGAGGATGACCCGGTCGGCCCGCAGCCCGCGGACCTGCGACCCGTCGTGCGACACGGCCACCACCTCGACGCCGTCGGCGGTCGGGTTCACGTCGGCCGCCGCCCAGCCGAGCCGGACGTTCGACTTCACGCTCTCGTACAGGTGGCGGACGAGCCGGGCGTTGCCGTCCGGCCAGGTCATCAGCGGCTGGGCCTCGGCCCCGGGACCGGCCAGCCGCGAGGCGAAGTAGAAGACGCCGGCCCAGGCGCTCGTCTGGTCGGCGGTCAGCCCGTAGTCGTCCCGGCAGGCGTAATCGACCAGCCACCGGAGCCGCTTCGACGTGAACCCGTGCCGGCCGAGCCAGTCGGCCATCGTGATCCGGTCCAGCTCGGTAACGGCCGGGTCGGACGACCCGGCGGCGACCGGGATGGCGAACGCTTTGCGGCCGCGGCCGTCCCGGCACCCGGCCCACCGGCCCACCTCGGCCTGGAACCGGCGGAGCTGCTCGATGTCCTCCGGCTCCTCGCCGGCGTGCAGGTACAGCCCCTCGTACCACCGGCCGCGGAAGAAGAGTCGCTCGGACGGGTCGCGGCACAGGACTTCTTCGGCGATGACCGGCGACCCGTTGGGGTGCCACCCTTCGACCACGCCGAGTTCGGAGAGCAGCTCGATGAGCAGCGTGTTGTCGGCGAGCGGGGCGGGGACATAGTGGGCACCCCAGGGGTGCGGCCCCGACGGCCCCTGGCCGCCGCGGGCGGTCCCGCCGGGGGCCGGTTCGAGTTCGAGCAGGGCGAAGTCGGCGACGCCGGCCCGCTTCAGCCGCCAGGCGGCGGCCAGCCCGGCGACCCCGCCGCCGACGATGACGACGCGGTGCCGCTCCCAGGCGTCGGCCGGGGGCGTGGGCCGCCAGCCGTCGCGGAGCCGGTGGCCCAGGGCGTCCGACGGGCCGACCAGTTCACCGGGCGGGAGCGGCGGGGGCGGGTCGGAGTGACACCCGGCCGCCACCAGGGCCGGAGCCCCGAGGAACGCGGCCAGCAGCTCGCGGCGGGACGGTCGGGGCATACGGCGGCCGCTGCGGTGATCGGGGGATGATGCCGCGGCTCAGGCCCGGTCGTCGTCCCGGATGGCGGCCTTGGCCTTGGCCGCCAGCTCCGGCGGCACCTGGCCGATGCCGTGGGCGGTGCGGGCGTGCTCGGCCACCTGCCGCATCACCTCGGCCTCGGTCTCGCCCCGGGCCACGAAGTCGCAGTCCGGCCCCACGTCCCGGCAGCTCATCGTCTTCGCCACGGCTCGCCCTCCCGGTGGTACTTCCCCGCTCCCCCCGAGGTACGCGGATTGTCGCCGGCGGCCTCGCGGCGGTCAAGCGGCCGGGCGGAAAAGCCGATTACGCGACCTCGGCCCCGCGGCGGGCGGCCAGCTCGGCCAGTTGCCAGGTTACGGCGGCGAGGAGTTCGTCGTCCTCCACGTCCCAGACGCCGCCGGGGTCGTCGCCCCGGGCGACGGCCGCCATGTTGGCGATCAGTTGGCCGAGCCGCATGTCGGGTAAGGCCCGGCCGAGTTCCCCGAGGCGGGCGAGCAGTTCCGTGCGGTCATGGCCGGTCATGGTAGCTTCTCCGCGACGGTCGGCAGCGACCCGAATGCCCCCGGCAGGTCGCCCATCACCTCGACCGGGATTGGTACGCCTGGGCAGAGTTTGGCGGCCCGGGTCGCCCGGGTGACGCCGTTCATGATCATCAGCTCGCCGTCCGACCCGCGGTAGACGAGGACCGGCGGCATGCCGGCCAGGGACCGGCCGTGGCGGGCGATCTGCCGCTGGAGCTTGGCCGGGTCGGCACCGGCGAGGCGGGTGGGCGGAAGGCGAAGCCCGCGGGGGTCGACGGTTAGGAACTCACGACCCATACCGCCAGCGTACCAGACGGGCCGCGGGGCCGCTACCGGGCCGGCGGCGACGGCCGCGGCGTGGGCGTCGGCCGACCGGAGCCGGGGCAGCCGGTCGGCCGTCCAGTGGGTGCGCGACGCGGACGGCATCGGCCGGCTCGGCAGGTGGGCTGCGGCCGCCGGCTGGTGTCGGGCCCGGCCGCCACCCGGCGGGGTGACGAACCGGCATTACTGCTTACGAGCCAAGGTCGCCGTACCCTTGATGTTATTCTGCCCCTCGTAGGTGAGGTCGAGTTGTTGCCCGTTGATCGAACCTTTAAAGGTCTGCTTGAAGTCGTCGCCCTCCTTCTTCTCCGAGACGAACGACACTTTTCCGTCCTTGATCTCGCCGTTGATCACGTACGTCCGGGTCCCCCCGAGGGTGATTTCGCCCTTGAACGTTCGACCATTCCGCTCCGAGACTTTCAGCTCCAGGGTGTTCGGCGGCGCACCGGCATTCTGTTTCCGCCCCTTCAACACCGCACCCGTGGCGAGCATCTCTTTGAGCCGTACGTCGGCAGCGGCCGTCTGCACCTCGGCCAGCTCCTTCTTGGTCTGCTCGACCTCGGCCCGCATCCCGTCCTTGGTGTACCCCGTCACCGCCGCCCGGTACGCGGCCACTAAGTCCTTGTGGGCCTGCTCGGACTTATCCTTCAGGCCCCCGACCGAGACCACCGTGGGGAAGACGCCGTCCTTCTGGTACACCCCGCGTTCGGTTTCCACCCGCTCCACGATCTTGTCGTTCCCGGCCTTGGTGGCTTGGTCCTCTCTGACCTGCAACTCCTTCATCACCGCGTCGCGGACGGCCTTGGCCTTGGCCTCGTAGGTCGCCTTCGCCTGATCGAGCTTGTCCTTGACCGCCTCCCCGTCGCCGGCCGCTGTGACGGAGCAGCCGAGTAGGATGCCGCACACGGCGGCGAAGAACGGGCGAACCATCTCTTCCTCCCCACCGGGCTGAGTTGGGCTCACGGCGAGAATTGTCGCTGCTGTTCAAACGTCCGTCAAGATGGCATTGCCTGAATTTTCGTCGGTCCGCGAATTGGTGGCCGCGGGCGAACTCGCTCAGTTCCGGCCCTCGAAGGTGTGCCAGTCGGCCTCGTGGTAGCGGACCAGGACTTGGTTGTCGAGCCGGTTCACCTCGACGGGGATCGGGCCGAGGTCCGGGGGCAGCTCGAACAGCCCCGGCAGCACCGCCGGCGTCAGAAAGCGGAGGCCACCCGGCACCGTGGTCGGCCGGTCGCACCCGCCCCGCCGGCACAGGGCGAACCCCCACACCCCGAACGACGGCACCGCCACCTGATACGGGCGGACGGCCCAGCCCGCCGCTTCCAGCGTCCGGATGACGCACCAGAACGCCGTCCGGGCGAACAAGGGCGACGTACACTGCACCGCCACCGCCGCGTCCGGCGTCAGCCGCCGCCCGAGCTTCCGGTAGAACGCCGTCGTGTACAGCTTCCCCACCGCGTAGGACGACGGGTCCGGGAAGTCGACCACGGCCGCGTCGAACGGCTCGCCCCCCTCGTCCGCCCAGACGAAGGCGTCCTGGTTCACCACCGTCACCCGCGGGTCGGCGAAAGCGTTGCCGTTCAGCGCGGCCAGCGGCGGGTACGCCTCCGACAGCCCGGTCATGGCCGGGTCGAGGTCCACCAGCGTCACCGCGGTGACACTCGGGTAGCGGAGGACTTCGCGGAGGGCCAGCCCGTCCCCGCCGCCGAGGACCAGCACCCGCCGGGGCGACCCGGCCAGGCTCAGGGCCGGGTGGACCAGGGCCTCGTGGTAGCGGTACTCGTCGGCCGAGGCGAACTGGAGGTGGCCGTTCAGGTACAGGTTGAACCCGGCCCGGCCGGTGGTGACGACGATGCGTTGGTAGGGGCTGGTCTTGGCGTAAACGATGTCGTCCGGGTAGAGGCTGGTTTCGGCGAGCGAGGTGAGGGCGTCGGCCTTCACCAGCCCGACTGTCAAGATCACCAACACCAAGACGCCCCGGGCACGAAGCCCGTACACCCCGCGGGGCAAGAGCGGCAGGAGCAGCCACGTCGCCCACAGCCCGACGGCCACGTTGAGCATCCCGAAGACGAGCGACGTGCGGGTCAGCCCGAGCTTCGGCACGAGCAGGATCGGGAACAGGACCGACGCGACCAGGGCACCGAGGTAGTCGAACGCCAGCACCCGGGCGACGAGTTCCTTGAAGTCGAGCTGGTCGCGGACGATCCGCATCAGCAGCGGCAGTTCCAGCCCGACCAAGACGCCGATCAGGAAGACGGTGCCGTACAGGATCGGCTGAAAGAAGCTGACCTGCCCGAAGGCGACGAACAGGAGCGGGCCGCTCGACCCGCCGATCAGGGCGACGGCCAGCTCGGTCTCGACGAACACCCGGGCCAGCCGGGCGTCGGCCACGAACCCCGACAGCCACGCCCCGACCCCCAGGGCCGACAGGTAGATGCCGATGACCAGCGAGAACTGGGTGACCGAGTCGCCCAGGACGTAGCTGGCCAGCGCCCCGGCCAACAGCTCGTACACCAGCCCGCAGGTGGCCACGACCAGGACGTTCAGGAACAGGACCGGGGTGCGGTTCATGGAATCACTGGAGCGCGGGCCTCCGGCCCGCATCCGGATGCGGGCCGGAGGCCCGCGCTCCAGGGGCTCACCCGTGCACGGCGGCCGCGATGATGACCGAGATGCCCAGGATGAACGCCCCGATGATGATCCCCAGGGCGACGTTCTGGTCCTCCTCGATCTCCTTCCGCAAGGGGACCTTGAGCAGCTTGACCAGGACGACGAAGGCCAGCCCGAAGAAGGCCAGCCCGACCAGCACGAAGCTGACCGTGTTCAGCATGGCGAACGCGAAGCGGTCCCACATGTCCGGCATCACTTGCCCCCCCGGTAGCCGCTGATCCACACGCCCCGGTGGCCGCCGGCCTGGTGCCGGGCGGTCGCCTGTTGGGCCGTCTCCCGGCCGGGCCCGCCCGGCTCCCAGCCGGTGAACGCCGCCAGCCCGTACAGCCCGAGGACGAACGACCCCAGGCCGAGGTAGCCCCAGTTCAACATGTCCAATCCTCCGTAGGGCACGCACCGCGTGCCGTTCGGGTTCCGCGGCACGCGGTGCGTGCCCTACGAATCAATCGTCCGACCCGCCGTCGTCCCCGCCCGAGTCGTCCCCGCCGCCGGTGCCGGCCGTGCCGTCCCCGGCCATGTGGAAGTCGGCGTTCTCCCACCGCTTCAGGACGAAGGCCAGGTGGTAGATGCCGACCCCGATCGGCACCAGGACCAGGGCGAGCAGGGCCAACAGCCACGGCCCGGCGTGGGCCGCCCCCTCCTCCACCTTGACCGTCAGCGGCAGCGTCGCCTGCGGGTTCTCCCGCTCGACCTCCAGCCGCAAAGAATACTCCCCGGCCGGCTGGGCCGACAGGTACTTACGGCCCTCGGTGTCGCCCTCGGTCCAGGCCTCACCGTCCTCGACGCCGCTGTACCGGGTCAGCGGGATGAAGACCGACTCCGTCGACCCGTCGGCCTGCCGGACGAGGTCGACATCGGCGGCCAGCCAGCCGGTCAGCTCCGGACACGAGAGCGTCACCCGGACGTTCCGCCGGGGCCGCAGCTCGAACTGATCGGTGAAGAACTCCTGGGCCTTCTCGGCCGGGGCCGGCGGGGCGGCTACTCCGGGGGCGGTCGGCGTCGGCGGGGCCGGCGGCCGGAGGGTGAACGTCTGCTCGGCGACGGTCCGCGTGCGCAGGAAGACCAGCGCGAACAGCCCGAGCAGGCACAACGCCCCGACGAACAGGGCCGCGTACCGGTAGACCGGCTGGTACGGGAACGGCTGGTTCGGGGCGATCCCGACCGGGGCCGGCAGTGGGTCCTTCAGGTCGAACGCCGCCCGCACCTCGGCCGGCCGGAGGTACGTCCCGAGCGACCAGTTCACCTCCCGGGCGTCGCCGGCCCCGCCCTCCTCCTTGCTCAGCATCTCCGGCGGGCGGATGGCGTCCAGCGTCTCGGCCCGCTCGCCGACCGCCACCTTCCAGTAGCACTCGCCGAGGACGCCGCGGACGATCGCCGTCCCGGCCTGGAACTTCCGGTACGTCCGGCCGCGGAACGTGGCCAGCACCTTCCCTTCCTCGACCTCCCCGGCCGGGACGCCCTTCACCCGCGACCAGTGGCCGTCGCTGCACACCAGCCACTCGAACTCGTCCCGCGGGTGGTACAGCAGGTACTCGGTCCACGGGTACTCGGTCCCGCCGGCGACGACCGCCCGGCGGATCGCCCCGATGACCGTCCGCTCGTCGGCCCCGAAGGTGCCCGTCGTGCCGAGCGGAATCTGTAGCTCGAACGGCGGCTGGCTCGGGGCGTTGAGCAGCCTTAGGTCGCCCTGGGTGGCGTCGAGCAAGGAGCCGCAGTACGGGCAGCCGACCCGCTCGGTCGTGTCCGGGGCCTTCAGGTCGAGCGGGCCGCCGCAGTTCGGGCAGCCGAGCCGCTTGCCCCCGACCTCCCGGAGTTCCCACGTCTCCCGCCGGACCTCGGCCGCCACCCCCAGCTCGCCGAGGGTGACTTCCTTGCCCAGGTACAGGGCCGGCGGGGTGTCGCCGTAGTCGAGGGTGGCGAACGCCCGGTCCGGGCCGGACAGGTCGGCGTACCGGTACGTCTGGCCCGGCACCAGCCGGTACGGGAGTTCCCCCTCGGCCCCGGCGGCGGTGGCCGTCCCGGTCTCGGCCACGGTGAACCGGGTCGGCATCCCGTGCAGCTTCACCTTGCGGCCGGGAGTCAGGGAGTTCCACTGCGGCCGGTCGGCCCGTGGCGACTGCTCGAACAGCAGGTAGTACCGCCCCTGGGCCTCGCTCAGCCAGCCCCAGCGGCCGTCCGGGAAGGCGGCGTACCACTCGTCCCAGACCCCGCCGGCCGGGTGCTTCAGTTGCGTCCGGCCGGTCAGCCGGAACTTCTGGCCGTCGTAGTGCCCCTCCAGCCCGACCCGCAGGGCCGCCCCGGTCTCCACCAAGGCGGCCACCTTCCCCAGGTCCTCGACCGACCGGTCGCCCCGGGCCACGGCCGACCGGCAGTGCGGGCAGACGGCCAGGGCCGACGACCCGACCTCGAAGACGACCGGCCCGCCGCACGCCGGGCACCCGACCCGGACGCTCATGGGGACTTCTCCGGCAACCCCTCCCCCCGGCCCCCTCCCCCACGAAGGGAGGGGGAGGAAGACCGGGGCGGACCTTCCGTCTTTCTCCCCCTCTCCCTATGGGGGGAGGGGGCCGGGGGGAGGGGGTGGTTCACAGCGGCCGCGCTCCACGGAGCGGACCGCCACCTCGGCCGCCCGGAGGTGTTCGGCCAGCCGGTCCTCCCACGGCCACCGCCGGCGGGGCCGGCAGCAGTAGAGGTTGAGGGTGGCCAGGGCGTGTTCCGGGTAGGTGTGGCAGGCCAGGTGCGATTCGGCCAACAGGTACAGGCCGGTGACCCCGCCGGGGCCGGGGAAGAGGTGCCACAGCGGCGGGGCGACGGCTCGCAGGTCCAGCTCGGCCAACAGCCGGTCGCACAGCCCGCGGACGGTGGCGGGGTCTCGCAGCCGGGCCGGGTCGCAGCCCCAGGCCTCGACGACCCACTCGACGCCGACGGCCGGCGGGGTGGCGGGCAGGTCCGGGGCCGGGCGGGGTGACGAGTTCACGGTAGGCATCACGGATAACCCACGCCCGGGGGCGAGTCAACCGGCCGCCGGCGGATTATCGCCGGGTTTCCGCGGGGGCAGTGTCGGCGAGGGCATCCCGCGATGCCTGGATCATCGATGGTGAACAGGGCCAACCGTGTATCGGGGTCGATGTGCTCGGTCGTCTGGGTGATGAGGCCCAAGGCCCACGTCATGTGCGGGGTGAAGACGAGCGTGGTCACGGCGGTGGAGGTCGGCGACGCCCACGACTCGGTCATGTTCAAGCCGCTCGACCCCCCATCCTCCGGGACCTCGTCACCCGGAGTAGCCTTCCGCTGCGGGCGGTCGAGACGCGGTTCGCGGTCGATTCGAGCGGGTTCAGCTCCTCGAAATTCGAGCGGTGGTTCGACGCCAAGTACGGGGTCGAGCGGCGGCGTTCGACGTGGGTGAAGACGCACATCTGCGTCGGGGTGGACACCCACGTCGTCGCGGCCGAGACCGGGGACGCCCACGACTCCAAGACGTTCCCGGGGCTGGTCGGGACGGCGGCGGACAACTTCCCGCTGTGCGAGGTGGTGGCCGACAAGGCGTACCTGTCGAACGACAACCTGGAGCTGGTCGATGACCTCGGCGGGGTGCCGTACATCCCGTTCAAGGTGAACAGCACCCCCGGGGCGCCCGGGTCGGTGTGGGAGCGGATGTACCACACCTTCGGGCTGCGGCGGGACGAGTTCCTCAAGCACTACCACCAGCGGAGCAACGTCGAGAGCGCGTTCAGCATGGTGAAGCGGAAGTTCGGCGACAGCGTCCGGTCGAAGACGCCGACCGCGATGGCGAACGAGGTGCTGGCCAGGCTGGTCTGCCACAACGTCGTGTGCTGCATCCACGAGGCCCACGAACTCGGGATCGCCGTGCGGTTCGGCCCCCGGCCGGAACCCGAGCCGGAACCGCGAATCCTGCGATTCCCGGGGGCGTGATGTCAGCCCGAATCCGGCGGCTCCGGGGGTGGATTCGAAGTCGTGTCGGGTGTGTTGAGGCGGCCCCGGTATTCAGCGAGGTAGTCTTCGACGGCGTTCACGCCGTCCTTGTGCTCTGCCAACTCGTCCTCCGTAAGCAAACGCGCAGCGAAGGGCAGCGTCGGGTCGGGCCGCTCTAGGACGCCGATTTGCACTGGATCGTTGATCCCGCCCGGGTTCAACTCGATGGCGTGTTCTAGCACCCAAGCCGCGGCGAAGACGCCTTCTCGCAACCTCGGCTGTCGATTCCGGAAGAGGGTTCGGCGGAGTAGCCCGAAGAACGGGTCTGCGATCGCTTGCCCGCTACCCATCGACACGAACCATGCGCCGGACATTTTGAACTCGGGCTGTAGGTCGGCAGCCCCGAATTCGCACAGGCGACACTCGCCCCCGTAGGGAAACGCGACGAACGCGCCAATCCCCCCGTTCGGCCGGAGATGGGTTGAGGCCATGTCCTCGATCATCCCGCGGGTAATGGCCTTTGCAGCGGCGAGGTGGTCCAAGAAGTCGCGTCGGGGCTGACCGACGGACGAACTGTCTAAACTGAACGGCCCGGTGCCGAACCCCGGATCACCCGCGAGCCAGCCCGGCCATCCACGGGTGCGTTGGACGACGGCGCGAACCCGCTGGGCGAGGCCGACCGCCCCGGTCCCCGCGAGGATGACATCCGGCTCGACTACGAACGTCTTCTTCGCCGGTTGCTCGACGGTGTCGAACGAAACACCGGCGGTGAACGTTGCCGATCCGTCCGAGCCGACCACCCCGTCTTGGCACAGGACGCCGACGAGTACAGTCACGCTTAATACCTGAACACGCTGTTCGCCTTCATGTCGGGGTATTCGTTATAGATGGCGGACACGAGCGAGGCAAACGACTGGCCCCGCACCCACGCGGACAAGTCGCGGTTGTACCCCGCCGCCCCCGCCGGCAACCCGTCCAAAACCTGACGGCCGTGCCGCACGCCGGCCTCCGTGGCCCGATACCGACGAACCGGTGTGTTGGGCGGGGACTCGATCTCTGCGTACCCCATCGTGGCGAGCGTTCGGAGTTCGCTGTAGATGCCTTTGTCGAACGGGCCGTAGTCGAACGCTTCAAATTGGAAGTGTGGACCGCCGGTCAGGTGAGGAGCCTTCCGGTCGAGCAGGAAAAACAACTTCTGGACTTGGACCGGGGTGAGCGCCGCCCCGTTAGACGCGGCCAGTACCGCCAAAACGTAGTCCCGTCGGGTCATCGCGGCTCCCGGGGTGAGACGCCGCTCGCGGGAACCGCTAGCGCGCAATCTGCGATTCTACCCGACATACTATACGTCCGTCAATCACCATCAGCTCGCTACGACCATCGCACTCTCATCATTTGCCCGTTTTTGACCCCCGGCCGCTCGTTTTTGGTTGAGACCCGGCAATGCCGTGTTGAAGACATCCGATCTACCGCCGGATGCTGTAGGCCAGCACCCGCAGGGCGGCTTCCGCGTCCAGG
>JAIEQN010000671.1 GCA_019747685.1 Gemmataceae bacterium | reverse complement strand
CCCGAGCGGCGGCCAGGCCCGCCTCGGCCCGGCGGCGGTACGCGGTCACCACCTCCGGCCGCCGGCCCGGCTGCGACGCCACGAGCGGCAGCTTGACCGGCTCGACCCGCAGGCCGTCCGGCGCGAGGAACCGCGGCAGCCCCGGTTCGATCGTCCGGCTCGGGTCGGGGTTCCGCTCGTCGCCGCGGACGTGGAACGGCGTCTTGGCGTCGAGGTTGCAGTCGAACGCCCGGGGCAGCCCGGCCTTGGTCGCGTCCAACTCCCCCGGCAGCAGGTCGGTCCGCACCTGGTACGGCTCGAAGACGGCCCGGAGCTGGTAGTAGTTCCCCTGGGTGATCGGGTCGTACTTGTGGTCGTGGCACTTGGTACAGTTGAACGTCAGCCCGAGGAACCCCTTGCCGGTGTGTTCGACGACTTCATCCAGCCAGGAGGTGCGGTTGAACAGGAAGTACGGCCGGGCCAGGTAGCCCGTGGCCCGGAGCTTCTGCGGGTCGGTCGGGTAGAGTTCGTCGGCGGCGAGCATCTGCCGGACCAGCTCGTCGTACCCGACATCCGCGTTCAGGCTCTCGACGGTCCAATCCCGCCAGTGCCAGATGTGCTTCCGGCTGTTGCGGAGTTCGGCACCGAGGCCCCACCAGTCGGAGTACCGCCAGACGTCGAGGAAGTGCCGGCCCCAGCGTTCGCCGTACCGCGGGCTGGCGAGGAGGCGATCGACGACCTTCTCGTAGGCGTCCGGCGCGTCGTCCGCCAGGAACGCGGCGGACTCGTCGGCCGTCGGCGGCAGCCCGGTCAGGTCGATCGTCACCCGCCGCAGGAGGGTCCGCTTGTCGGCCGGCCCGACCGGTTGCAACCCGCGCTTCTCCCATTCCGCGGCGACGAATGCATCGACCGGACTTCGGATTTCGAGTTTCGTGCTGCGGATTTCCGGGACCGGCGGTCGCTTCACCGACCGGAACGACCAGTGATCGCGGGGGTCCGGCTCCGGGGCGTCGTCGGCCGGGACCTTCGCCCCCTGTTCGACCCAGGCCCGGAGGACCGCAATTTGCTCCTTCGTCAGCGGGTGCCCCTCGGGCGGCATCCGGGTGTCGTCGTCGGCCGAGGCGACCCGGGCGAGCAGCTCGCCCTCGTCCGGCTTGCCGGGGACGACGGCCCCGGCGGCGACGAGCGACGCCCCGCTGTCCACCCGCAGCTTCGCCTTCTGCTGTAATGCCCCGTGGCAGGCGTAGCACCGCTCCCGGAGGACCGGCCGGACCTGCCGGGCGTAATCCACCGGGTCGGCGGCCCGAGCCGGGACCGACGCGAGCAGGACGGCGGCGAACCGAGCGAGGCCGAGGGGCCGCATGACGGCGTCCCGGGTGGAGGGGCGGCGGGAAGGCCGCAGGCGGGATGGGGTTAGGGTAGCCGACCGGGGCGGCGGCCGCAACCGGGGAACCTTCGGCCGGCCGGCCGCGTCGGACTCGTGCCCGGGGCGGTTCGCCCGGCGGATTGAATTGACGGACGGCCCCCGGCCGTCTACGTTACCACGAGAACGACGGCCGCCGCTGCCCGGCCCCCGGCGTTCCCCCGCCTGCCACCCGGCCCCGCCCGGCCGCGGTCCCGCCCCGCCGAACGCCCCGGTTCGCCCCCCGGGACTCGCCCGAACCCCAACCCGAACGGAGTCCCGCGATGCACCTGCTGAGCCGCCGTTGCCCCGGGTCGCCGCTCGACCGCCGGAGCTTCCTCCACGTCGGGTTCCTCGGCGGCCTCGGGCTGTCCCTCGACCAGTACCTCCGGCTGACCGCCGCTCGGGCCGCCGAGCCGAACGGCCAGGCCCCGCCGGCGGCCGCCCCGAAGGGGCCGAAGGCCGAGGCGTGCATCCACATCTTCCTGCCCGGCGGGATGGCCCACCAGGAGAGCTTCGACCCGAAGCCCTACGCCCCGGTCGAGTACCGCGGGGAGATGGGCGTCGTCCAGACCAAGCTCGACGGGGTCGTCTTCAACGAGTGCCTGAAGCAGACGGCCGCCGTGGCGGACAAGATCACCGTCGTCCGCGGCATGACCCACGGGGAGGCGGCCCACGAGCGGGGCACCCACAACATGTTCACCGGCTACCGGCCCAGCCCGGCCCTCGTCTTCCCCAGCATGGGCAGCGTCATCAGCCACGAGCTGGGCGTGCGGAACAACCTGCCGCCCTACGTCGCCGTCCCGAGCATGCCGACCAACTTCGCCGGCAGCGGCTACCTGTCCAGCGCCTACGCCCCGTTCAGCCTCGGCTCCGACCCGGCCGACGGCGGGTTCCGGGTCCAGGACCTGGCGTTGCCGGGCGGGGTGACGCCCGACCGGTTCGCCGCCCGCCGGAACATGCTCGACGCGGTCAACCAGCACTTCAAGGAGAAGGAGAAGTCGGACAACCTGGAGGCGATGGACACCTTCTACCAGCGGGCCTACGGGCTGATTTCGAGCGAGAAGGCCCGGGCCGCGTTCGACATCAACCAGGAGGACGGCAAGCTCCGGGACGCCTACGGCCGCAACGCCGCCGGCCAGCGGATGCTCCTGGCCCGCCGGCTGGTCGAGGCCGGCGTCCGGTTCGTCACCCTGACCTACGGCGGGTGGGACTTCCACAACGGCATCGCCGGCGGCCACCGGAGCCAGCTCCCGGCGTTCGACCAGGCGTTCGCCGCCCTGATTACCGACCTGTCGAGCCGCGGCCTGCTGGACAAGACGCTGGTGATGGTCTCCAGCGAGTTCGGCCGGACCCCGAAGATCAACGGCACCGCCGGCCGGGACCACTGGCCGAAGGTGTTCTCGGTGGTGCTGGCCGGGGGCGGGATCAAGAAGGGGTTCGTGTACGGCAAGTCGGACCCGACGGCGAGCGAACCGGAGGAGGACGGCCTGACCGTCGAGGACTTGGCCCACACCGCCTACCAGTGCCTCGGGATCGACGCCGCCAAGAAGCTGATGTCCCCCGGCGACCGGCCGATCGACATCGTCCGCGAGGGCCACACCCGCAAGGAGCTGCTGGGGTGATGGCCCCGTGCCAGGGGTTTGCACCCCTGGCTACGCGCTGTCGTCCCCTCCGGGGACTTCAACCCGTCCGAGCCCCCGGAGGGGGCGGCAGCCCGTAGCCCAGGGCGCGAGCCCTGGGTACACGAGACCCGGCGACGAGACACCGATGACCCACCGCCTTCTGCTCGCCCTCTGTGCCCTCGGCACCCTCGGCGGAGAACTCCTCGCGGCCTCGCCCGCGCTGAACGCCGTCCAGCCCCGGGGGGCGCAACGCGGCACCGAGGCCGTCGTCACCCTCTCCGGCGGGCGGCTGGCCGACGCCCAGGAGCTGCTCGTCTACTACCCCGGCATCGCCGTCAAGAAGTTCGAAGTCGTCAACGACGCCACCCTGAAGGCGACCCTGGCCATCGCCCCCGACTGCCGGCTCGGCGAACACGCCTTCCGCGTCCGCACCGCCTCCGGCGTTTCCGACCTGCGGACCTTCTGGGTCGGGGCGCTACCGGTGGTGGACGAGAAGGAGCCGAACACCGAGTTCGACAAGGCCCAGCCGATCCCGCTCAACGTCACCGTCCACGGGGTCGTCGACGCCGAGGACGCCGACCACTTCGTCGTGGAAGGCAAGAAGGGCCAGCGGCTGTCCGTCGAGGTCGAGGGGATGCGGCTGGGCGGCACCTTCTTCGACCCGTTCGTCGCCATCCTGAACGACAAGCGGTTCGAGCTGGCCACCGGCGACGACTCCCCGAACACCCTCCAGGACGGCGGCTGCTCGGTCGTCCTCCCGGCCGACGGCAAGTACACCGTCCTCGTCCGGGAGAGTTCCTACGGCGGGAACGGGGCCTGCCAGTACCGGCTGCACGTCGGCACCTTCCCCCGGCCGACCGCGGTGGTCCCGGCCGGCGGCAAGCCGGGCGAGGAACTGGAAGTCACCTTCCTCGGCGACCCGTCGGGGCCGATCAAGCAGAAGGTGAAGCTCCCGCCGGCGGCCGACCCGCTTTTCCGGGTCCACTGCCAGACCCCCGACGGGGTCCACCCGGCCGGGTTCAAGTTCCGGGTGATCGACCTGCCGAACGTGGTCGAGGGCGGGGCCAACACGGCTCTCCCGGCGGCCGCCCCGGGGCCGGCCCCGGGGGCGTTCAACGGGGTCATCAGCAAGCCGGGCGAGCAGAAGTTCTTCCGGTTCCCGGCCAAGAAGGGGCAAGTGTTCGACGTCCACTGCTACGCCCGGCGGGTCGGCTCCCCGCTCGACCCGGTGGTGTACCTCGGCGGGCACACGGCCGGCGGCGAGTTCGTCTCGAACGACGACTCGGCCGGCCCGGACAGCTACTTCCGGTTCACCGCCCCGGAGGACAAGGAGTACGCCCTCCGGGTCCACGACCACCTCCAGAAGGGCGGCCCGGACTACTTCTTCCGGATCGAGGTCACGCCGGTCGCCGCCGCGACCAACACCGGCATCCCGAAGGTGGACGGGAACAACGTCTCCAACCAGGACCGGCAGTCGGTCGCCGTCCCGAAGGGGAACCGGTTCGCCACCCTGGTGAACGTCAACCGGGCCGACTGGGGCGGGCCGGCGACGGTGTCGCCGGACAAGCTCCCGCCGGGCGTCGCCCTCGTCGCCGACCCGTGCGACCCCGGGTTGGGGCAAGTCCCGGTCGTGTTCGAGGCGAAGGCCGACGCCCCGGTCGGCGGGCTGCTGGCCGACCTCCGGGCCGTCCCGGCCGACCCGAAGGCGACGGCCGCCGCCCGGACCGACCTGGACGTGAACTACTGCATCGGGCTGAACAACACCCCGTTCCACCGGCTGTACACCGACCGGGTGGTGGTGGCCGTGACCGAGGCCGCGCCGTTCAAGATCGAGGTGGCCGAGCCGAAGGTCCCGCTGGCCCAGAACGGGTCGTACAACCTGAAGGTCCGTGTCCAGCGGGAGGGCGGGTTCAAGGGGGTGGTGACGGTCTACCCGCTGTTCACCCCGCCGGGGCTGGGCATCCAGGGGTCGGCCGGGATCGCCGAGAACGCGACCGAAACCCTGCTGCCGATGAACGCCGCCCCGAACGCCGCGGCCCGGAAGTGGAAGACGGCGGTGATCGCCGTGGCCGACGCCGGCAAGGGGCCGGTCTGGGTGTCCAGCCAACTGTTCACCATCGAGGTCGTCCCGCCGCCGGTGACGGTGGCGATGGAGCGGCCGGCGGTCGAGCAGGGCGGGAAGACCGACCTGTTCTGCAAGGTGGCGGTGGCCGCCCCGTTCGACGGCAAGGCCAAGCTGACCGTCTACGGCCTGCCGGCCAAGGTGACGGCCCCGGTGGTCGAGCTGACCAAGGACACGAAGGAGCTGGCCATCCCGATCACGACGGACAAGGCCAGCCCGGCCGGCAAGCACGGCGGCATCTTCTGCCAGGTGGTGATCGACAAGAACGGCGAACAGGTGGCGGTGAACACCGGCGGGACGGAGCTGCGGATCGACGTGCCGCTGCCGCCGAAGGCGGCGGCCCCGGCCGCCGCGGCCCCGGCGACGCCGAACCCGCAGCCGGCGGCCCAACCGGCCCCGATGAAGCGGCTGACCCGGCTGGAGCAGTTGCGGAAGGAGCAGGAGGAGCGGGAGAAGGCCGGCGGCCAACCGGCCTCGAAGGAGGAGCCGAAGAAGCCGTAGGATGGGGGCGGACGCCCGCCCGACCGGAGGACCGCCGATGACCGAGGCCGCCGAGAAGCTCAAGCCGGTGCTCGCCGCCCTGTCGCCGGGGGACCAAGCCGCCCTGGCCAAGTACCTCCTCGAACTGATCGACCCTGGTGAGCCGGGGTTGACGCAGGAGGAGTGGGAAGAGGCTTGGGTCGAAGAGATCGACCGCCGGCTCGCGGACCTGGACTCCGGCAAAGACCCGGGGGTCCCGGCCGAGGAGGTGTTCCGCCGGCTCCGCGAGAAGTATGGCAGTTAGCTCACCTTCACCGACTCCAACACTCTCGGGAGACACCACGATGATCACTGAATCTACTCTGAACCTCGTAGCGTCCCACCTTGCTCAGCATTGCGTCAACTTGGCTGCTTACTCCGAGTATGACTACCAACGAGAGGTGGCGCTCGCGTTCAACCGCAGCGGTCGCCTTGCACTGAGGGAGCAGACGTACCCGGGTTGTGGCTACAAGTGTGATGTTGTCGTAGCACCACCAGTCGGCGAATCTCGTGATACCTGGATGGAGATCAAGCCTCTGGTTTGGGAGAGCCAGTACTGGAGGAGAAGCAAGTTCTTCGCGGGTCAGTTTCGACATGACCTAGACAAGCTCTCGTCCCTCCGCCGGGGTGATGGGGTCTTCCTACTCGTCGCGATCTCCGAATGCTCCAGCCTGTATCTAGGTGGCACCGTCCAAATTCCTCGGCGTGGTTCACTAACGATTCCTATGATGGTCTCCGCACTAAGCGGGTGGGCATCCGGTGCCGTCCCGATCCAAGCGCGGCCGTTTCAAGTGCCACTGCCTTACCCTGGCTTACACTACTGCCACCTGATCGCGTGGAACGTACCTCGGCAGAGCTGAGGTATTGCCGTGCGTAGCCCGGCACCAGGGATTTCGTGCGAACCAGGATAGAGGCCCGACAGCATGCGTCTCCGATACGGCCTGACCTTCGCCCTCGTCGCCCTCGCCTGCGGGACGGCCGCCGCCCAGACGGTCGCCGTCTACCCGCCGGACATCAACCTCGAAACCGCCCGCGACCGGCAGGGGTTCGTCGTCCAGCTCACCCAGCCGGACGGGATCACCCGGGACGTGACCGCCCAGGCCCAGGTCGCCTTCGCCAACCCGGCCCTGGCCAAGCTCGACGGGTTCGCCGTCGTCCCGGTCGCCGACGGCACCACCGAGATGGCCGTCACCGCCGCCGGCCGGACGGTCAAGGTCCCGGTCAAGGTGACGCAGGCGGCCGCCGACCGGCCGATCTCGTTCAAGCGGGACGTGATGCCGGTGTTCATGCGGGCCGGGTGCAACCAGGGCGGGTGCCACGGGGCCGCCCGCGGCAAGGACGGGTTCCGCCTGTCGCTCTTCGGGTTCGACCCGGACGGCGACCACTACCGGCTGACCCGCGAGTTCAACGGCCGGCGGGTCAACCTGGCCGTGCCCGCCGACTCGCTGCTCTTGGAGAAGGCGGCCGGAAAGGTGCCGCACACCGGCGGGCAGAAGATCAAGGACGGCGACCCGTACTACCGGGACATCGTCCGGTGGCTGGAGGCCGACGCCCCGAACGACCCGCCGGACGTGCCCCAGCCGGTCGCGGTCGAGGTGTTCCCGCCCGGCGGGGTCCTCGACGGCAAGGGGTCGACCCAGCGGCTGGTCGTCCGGGCCAAGTACTCGGACGGGACCGACCGGGACGTGACCGCCCTGGCCCTGTTCCTGACCAACAACGAAACCAGCGCCAAGATCGCCCCGGACGGGGACGGCACCGTCGCGGCCGGGGACCGGGGCGAGGCGTTCGTCATGGCCCGGTTCCACACCTTCACCGTCGGGGTGCCGTTCGTCACCCTGCCGAAGGGGTTGCAGTTCGCCTGGCCGAACCCGCCGGAAAACAACTACATCGACACCCTCGTTCACAACAAGCTGAAGAAACTGCGGGTCGGGCCGAGCGGGACGTGCTCGGACGAGGTGTTCGTCCGCCGGGTCTACCTGGACATCATCGGCCTGCTGCCGACCCCGGACGAGTACGCCCGGTTCATGGTCAGCCAGCTCCCCAACAAGCGGGAGTTGCTGGTTGATGAACTGTTAGATCGCAAGGAGTTCGCCGAGCTGTGGGTGCTGAAGTGGGCGGAGTTGTTACAAATCCGCTCCAACAACGATGTCAGCCCGAAGGCGATGTTGCTGTACTACGGCTGGCTCCAGGACAAGATCGCCAAGAACGTGCCGACCGACGAGTGGGTGCGGGAGCTGCTCGGGGCCAACGGCGGCACCTTCAAGAACCCGCCGACGAATTACTACCAACTCGAGCGCGACATCCTCAAGGTGACGGAGAACGTCGCCCAGGTGTTCATGGGGATGCGGGTGCAATGCGCCCAGTGCCACAACCACCCGTTCGACCGGTGGACGATGGACGACTACTACGGGTTCGCCGCCTTCTTCAGCCAGATCGGGCGGAAGCAGGCCGACGACCCGCGGGAGCTGGTCGTCTTCAACGGCGGCGGGGGCGAGGTCAACCACCCGGTCCGGGGCCGGCCGATGAAGCCGAAGTTCCTCGGCGGGGCCGAGCCGGACGTGGCCGGGAAGGACCGGCGGGTCATGCTGGCCGGCTGGCTGGCGTCGCCCGACAACCCGTACTTCGCCAAGAACCTGTCCAACATCGTCTGGGCCCACTTCTTCGGCGTGGGGATTATTCACGAGGTCGATGACGTGAGGATTTCCAACCCGGCGAGTAACCAGGAGTTGTTGGACGAGCTGGGGAAGCGGTTCACGGCCTACCGGTATGATTTCAAGAAGTTGGTGAAGGACATTTGTACGTCGCGGGCGTACCAGCGGAGTACGCAGCCGACCAAGTCGAACGAGGGCGACACCCGGAACTTCGCCCGCGGGCCGATCCGCCGCATCCGGGCCGAGACGATGCTGGACATCGTCAGCCAGGCGACCGACGCCAAGAACAAGTTCCCGGGGCTGCCCCAGGGGGCCCGGGCCGTCCAGATCGCCGACGGGACGGTCAGCACCTACTTCCTGACCACCTTCGGCCGGCCGACCCGGGAGACCGTCTGCGCGTGCGAGGTCCGGCTGGAGCCGACCCTCAGCCAGAGCCTCCACCTGATGAACGGCGACACGGTGGCGTCGAAGGTGTCCCAGGGCAACATCATCGGCAAGCTGCTGGCCGAGAGGAAGCCGCCGGCCTACGTCGTCGAACACCTGTACATGCGGTGCCTCAGCCGCCCGCCCCGGCCGGAGGAGATGGGGAAGCTGGTGGCCGCGGTCGAGGCCAACCCGAACAAGCAGCAGGCCCTGGAAGATGTCTTCTGGGCGGTATTGAATAGCCGGGAGTTCATGTTCAACCACTAGGAGCCGCGGACCCCTCCCCCTAACCCCCTCCCCCACAGGGAGAGGGGGTTAGGGGGAGGGGTCGGTACAACCTCGGAGCCGACCCATGACGACCTCTCCCAAGCCCACCCGCCGGACCGCCCTGACGGCGGCCGCCGGGCTACCGCTCTCGCTCCTCGCCGGGCCGCCGGCCTTCGCCCGCCGCGACGACCGGCCGAAGGTCGCCCTCATCGGCTGTGGTGGCCAGGGCCGGGGCGACGCCCAGAACGCCACCCGGTTCGGGCCGGTGGTCGCCGTATGCGATGTGGACAAGGACCACGCCGCCCAGGCCGCCAAGCAGTTCAAGACCGACCGGGTGTACGCCGACTTCCGCCAGCTCCTGGAGAAGGAGAAGGACGTATCGGTCGTCGTCAACGCCACCCCCGACCACTGGCACACCCTGGCCAACATCGCCTGCGTCCGGGCCGGGAAGGACGTGTACGCCGAGAAGCCGCTGACCCTCACCATCGACGAGGGGAAGCGGCTGGCGGCCGAGGTGAAGAAGCACGGCCGGGTCCTCCAGACCGGCAGCCAGCAGCGGAGCGACGGGAACTTCCGCAAGGCCGTCGTCGCCGTCCGGGCCGGCCGGCTCGGCAAGCTCTCGGCCGTCACCAGCACCCTCCCGGCCGGCAAGCACGGCGGCCCGTTCAAGCCGTCCCCGGTCCCGCCCGGGCTGGACTGGGACTTCTGGCAGGGGCAGGCCCCGGCCGCCGAGTACGTCAAGGAGCGGTGCCACGTCGACTTCCGGTTCTGGCTCGAATACAGCGGCGGCACCCTGACCGACTGGGGCGCCCACCACAACGACATCGTCCTATGGGCCGTCAACAAGCCCGGCCCGGTGGCCGTCGAGGGCAAGCGGCTCCTCGACCCGGTCCCCGGCGGGTACACGACCCCGGCCGAGTACGACATCACCTTCACCTACGCCGACGGGCTGAGGCACCGGTGCAACAGCACCACCGCCAGCTCGATCTTCGGCGGCACCCAGAAGGCCCGGACCCGGAGCGAGACGGCCCACGGCATCCGGTTCGAGGGGGCCGACGGCTGGCTGTTCGTCACCCGCGGCAAGCTGGAGGCGAGCAAGCCGGAGGTCCTCGCCGACCTGCCGGACCCGGCCTCGGCCGGGGTCTACGTCAGCGACGACCACATGAAGAACTTCTTCGACTGCGTGAAGACCCGCAAGGCCCCGATCTGCGACGCCCAGACCGGCCACCGGTCGGTGAGCGTCTGCCACCTGGGCGGGATCGCCCTGCGGCTCGGCCGCAAGCTCGCCTGGGACCCGGCGAAGGAGGAGTTCGTCGGCGACAAGGAGGCCAACGGGATGCTGGCCCGGGAGCAGCGGAAGCCGTGGACCTACGACCTGGTCTGACCCGGGCCGAACCGACGGCCGGGGGCTGGTATCCTGGTGGTATCGCCCCCGAGGTAGGACGACCCATGACCCTGACCCTGGAACTGCCCGCCCCGCTCCGCCGCCGGCTGGAGGACAAGGCCGCGGCCGACGGCACCACCGTCGAGGCGGCCGCCGTCGCCCTGCTGGAGAAGGCCGCCCCGCCGGACAAGACGTTCGCCGAAATCTGCGCCCCGTTCGCCGCGGAATTCGCGGCCAGCGGGATGACCGAGGAGGAGCTTGACGCCCTGATCGAGGAGGCCCGGCAGGAGGTCTGGGAGGAACAGCAGCGGCGGAAGGGCGGGTCATGACCCCCCGGGCCGTGTTCGATTGCATGGTGCTGTTGCAGGCGGCGGCCAACGACCGCGGGCCGGCCGGCCGGTGCCTGGCCCTCGCCGAGGCCGGTGTGGTCACTCTGTGCGTGGGCGACGCGAGCCGGGCCGAGATCGACGATGTCGTCCACCGGCCCTCGGTCCGGGGCCGGTTCCGGACCTTGACGGACCCGTGGGTGGCAACCTTCCTCGCCAACCTCGACCGGATCGCGGTCCGCATCGACCCGGTGCCGGCGGTGTGTACCCTCGCCCGCGACCCGAAGGACGAGAAGTACCTGAACCTGGCGGTCGCGGCCGGGGCGGCGTACCTGGTCAGCCGGGACAACGACCTGCTCGACCTGATGACCGGCACCGACGCCGACGCCGTGGCCTTCCGTACCGCCCACCCCGGCGTCCTGATCCTCGACCCGGCCGCCTTCCTCCAGACCATCACCCCGGCCCCACCGGCCGCCCCGCCCCCGCCCACCCCGTGAGGCTCGTTGATATGCGGCGTCCGCTCCCGCTCTGCCTGACCCTCACCGCGGCCCTGGCCGGCGGCGGCCGCGTTCTCGCCGACGGCAAGAACCCGACCTACGCCGACGACGTGCTGGCCGTCTTCAAGCAGCACTGCACCAACTGCCACGGGGCCGACAAGCAGAAGGGCGGGCTGAACCTGGCCACCTACGCCGCCCTCCAGGCCGGCGGGGCGTCCGGGGCCGTCGTCGCCCCCGGCGACCCGGCCAAGTCCCGCCTCTACACCCTCACCACCCACGCCGAAGAACCCAAGATGCCGCCGAAGGGGGACAAGATTCCCGAGGCGCAATTGGCCCTCCTCAAGCTGTGGATCGAGCAGGGCGGGCGGGAGACCAGCGGCAGCAAGGTGAACGTCCCGGCCAAGACGGTCGACATCGCCCTGAAGTCGGTGGTCAAGGGCCGGCCGGACGGCCCGCCGCCGATGCCGGCCCTCGGCAAGCTGCCGCTCGACCCGGTCGTCCGCGCCCGCCGGCCGGGGGCGGTGCTGGCCCTGGCCACCAGCCCGTGGGCACCCCTCGCCGCGGTCGGCGGGCAGAAGCAGGTGCTGCTGTACCACACCGACACCGGCGTCCTCGTCGGCGTCCTGTCGTTCGAGCACGGCCAGGTCAACAGCATCAAGTTCACCCGCAACGCCAAGTTCGTCTTGGTTGCCGGCGGCCGGGGCGGGCAGCAGGGCAAGGCCGTCCTGTTCAACGTCGAGACCGGGGCGAAGGTCGTGGAGGTCGGCATCGAGTCCGACGCCATCCTGGCGGCCGACATCTCCGCGGACCAGTCCCAGATCGCCGTCGGCGGCCCGTCGAAGCTGATCCGCGTCTACTCGACCGCCGACGGGTCGGTCGTCCGCGAGATCAAGAAGCACACCGACTGGGTCACGGCCGTGGAGTACAGCCCGGACGGGGTGCTGCTGGCCACCGGCGACCGGAACGGCGGGCTGTTCGTCTGGGAGGCGTTCACCGGCCGGGAGTACTTCGCCCTCCGCGGGCACACCGGGATGATCACCGACCTGTCCTGGCGGGACGACTCGAACGTGCTGGCGTCGGCCAGCGAGGACACGACGGTCAAGCTGTGGGAGATGGAGAACGGCGGGAACATCAAGGGCTGGGCCGCCCACGGCGGCGGGGCGGCGGCCGTCCGGTTCGCCCACGACGGCCGGCTGGCCACCACCGGCCGGGACAAGGTGACGAAGCTGTGGGACCAGAACGGGGCGGTGCAGAAGCAGTTCGACCCGTTCCCGGACCTCGGCCTGCGGGTGGCGGTGACGCACGACAACGCCCGGGTGATCGGTGGCGACTGGTCCGGGGTGGTCAAGGCGTGGAACGCGGCCGACGCGAAGGTGGTGGCGATGCTCGATGTCAACCCGCCGCCGGCCGTCGAGCGGGCCAAGCTGGCCGAGGCCGCGATCGCGGCGGCCGACGCCAAGGTGAAGGCAGCGCAGGCCGGGTTCGACGCGGCCCAGGCCAACGCCAAGAAGCTGTCGGAGGCGTTTGCCGCGGCCCAGGCCAACGTGAACAAGATTAACGCCGACGTGGCGGCGGCCCAGAAGACTGTGGCCGACCAGACGGCCGTGGTGAACGCCGCGAAGGCGGCGGCGGACGGGGCGAAGGCCGCGGCGGACAAGCTGACGCCGGTGGCGGCGGCCGCGGCCAACAAGGCGGCGGCCGCGGAGGTGGTGGCGGCGGCCGAGGCCGGGGCGGCGA
>JAIEQN010000235.1 GCA_019747685.1 Gemmataceae bacterium | reverse complement strand
CAGGGCGACCGGCCCCGGGGCGCGGAGCTGCTCGGCGGCGAGTGACCGCGGCCCCCACCGGGCCGGGGCGGGGTCCGGCTCCGGCCGGGCCGTCCCCGCGTACCGCAGCACCGCCACCCCGCCGCTGCCGTCGAGGGTGGCGGCCCGAACCCAGTACGCCCCGCCGTCCCGGTCGGCAGTCAGCAGCACGTCGAGCCGCTCGCCGACCTGGAGGACGAGGTCGTCCGCCTCGGCCGGGCGGACCGGCATCCCGTCGGCGGCGATCACCCGGAGCGGGTGGCCGTCGATGCGGAGGCGGAAGGCGTAGGTACTCGACCCGTTGATGAGCCGGAGGCGGACCGTCACGCCCTTCCTCACCTCGAGGGTGGTCAGGGGGCTTTTGGCGTCGCCCGGGCCGCGGCCCTTGCCGTTGAACAGGACCGACTGGAACGGCACGTCGCCGAGGTCCTTCGTCATCCCCTTCATCGCCGGGCCGTCGGCCTTCTTCATCTCCATCTTCTTCATGTCCATCCCCATCCCGTCGCCCTTCACCAGGCGGTCGAGCAGCACCTCGCCCGGCTGGAGGAACCAGTCGTTGATGAAGAGGACTACTTCCCGATCATACCGGGCGATCGGCTCCCGCTCCTCGACGACGAGGGGGCCGAACAGCCCGTTGCCGTACTGCACCCCGACGTGGGCGTGGTACCAGTGGGTGCCGGCCGGCTCGGCCTGGAACTCGTAGACGAACTCGGCCCCGGCCGGGATCGGCTCCTGGGTGACGCCCTCGACCCCGTCCATCCGCCACGTCCCCGGCTGGTGCATCCCGTGCCAGTGGGTGGTGGTCGGGACGCCGAGGTCGTTGACCACCTTGACCCTCAGGGTGTCACCCTGCCGGGCCCGGAGGACCGGGCCGGGGAGCCGGCCGTCGTACCCCCACACCTCCCGCTCCCGGCCGTCGGGGGCGGCCCGGAACCGCCCGGCCCGGAGGACGTGCGTCGGGAGGTCGGCGGCGGGGGCGGTGGGGGCCAGGACCAGCCCGGCGGCGGCACCCGAGCCGGCGCGGAGGAACCGGCGGCGGGACGGGGACGCGGGCATCGGCCGGGACCTCGGGGTGTGCGGGCGGAACACAGGCCGGGAGGCCTGCGCCACCAAAGCCTGTTCCCTGGTGGCACAGGCCTCCCGGCCTGTGAAGCCCGGCTTGGCGGCTCAGCGGGGGACGAACAGGAGGCCGGGCGAGACCGGGCCGGGGCCGTCGCTGATCGGGCGGCGGTCCGGCCGGTCCACCTTCTTCTTGATCCGGTCCAGGGCGGCCGCGTCCATCTCGGTGGTGGTCACCTGGGTGTTGTCCAGTGTACCGTCGCCCTTGTACGTCCGCACCACGGTTTTCGTCGGGGCGTGCGGCTTGCCGGTGGCCAGCTCCAGGACGGTCATGGTGAACCGGGCCAGCCCCACCCGACCGGCCGGCGTTACCCAGGCGTAGGTCCCCCCGCACCGGCCGACGTGGCAGTCGTCGCGGGGCACATCCGCCTTGCACCCCACCCCGTACCAGCCGGCCGGGATCAGGCAGTCCAGCCGGCCGGACTCGCCCGGGAAGAAGTCCTCCAGCAGCCGGCGGCAGTCGGCGCAGTCGCTCGTCTGGCCGCCGCGGAGGACGAGCAGTTGGAACGCGCAGCGGATGCGGCGGAGGGCGTCGATGTCGGTGACCGGGGCCAGGGTCCAGTTCTCGGTGAGCTGCCGCCGGCCGCTCGGGTTGAAGAACAGGGACAGGATGGGCCACGCCCCGCCGCCCTGCTGGGAGAACGGCAGGGTCGGGGCGTAGGTGGCGTTGGTGCTATACCCCGCCTGGTCGGTGACGGTGACCGTCCCGGAGTTGACCACGGCGACCGCCGGCAGGGCCGCCGGATCGACCGCGAACATCGCCACGTCGTTGAGCACCTGCCGGTAGCTCAGGTCGGTCAGGGTGGCGGCGGTGCGGGTGGTGTGGTCCCGGAGGTGGGCGTGGGTGGCGAGCTGCCGAGGGCCGGCAGCACGGCCAGGGCGGCGGACCAGGCGCGCATGCGGCCTCCGGACCGGGAGGTGATGCGGTATTTGTCGGTCGTTCCGGCACCGCCCTTGAGGGGAGTCGGGCCGCCCGCCGGCGTAGGATGACCCCAGGCAACCCCCGGCTGAGGGCCGAACATGTCGCGGCGGGTCATCGCGGGCGCCGTCCTGGCCGCCGTCGCCGCCGGTGCGGTCGCGGGCGAACGAACCGAGCGATTTGACAAGGACCCGGGCTGGGACGGGCACAACAACCGGCCCCCGGCGGGGCTGACCCGGGCGGTCCGCCAAGACTTCGGGTACAGCCGGACGGCCCACGCCGGCGGTCAGCCCGGGGAGGTCGGCGGCCTCGTCACCCCGGCCGCCGAGACGGCCTATTACGCCAAGAAGCTCGCCCCGAAGACGCTCCGGGACCCGCTCGCGGCTTCCGGCCGGCTGCTCGTGAAACCCGGGGCGGGGCACGCCCTGGTCGGCTTCTTCAACTCCGGCACGGTCAACGAGTGGCGGACCCCGAACACGGTGGCCCTGCGGCTGCTCGGCCGGGGCGACGTGTTCTACGCCTACGTCGAGTACTGCACCGGCCGGTGGCGGGCCGGCGGCGACAGCCCGGGCGGGTTCGCCACCGCGCGCGACCCGAAGACCGGCCGGGAGTCGCTGCGGGGGTTCAAGGCCGGCGTCGCCCACGAGTGGTCGCTGAGGTACGACCCGGCCGGGAACGACGGCGGCAGCGTGACCGTGACCCTGGGCGGGGAGACGGCCGTGTGTCACCTCGACGCCGGCCACCAGACCGACGGGGCAACGTTCGACCGGTTCGGCCTGCTCCCGGTCCTCAAGAGCGTCGACGGCCCGGGCGAGCTGTGGCTGGACAACGTGACAATCAACGGGGTCACGGACGACTTCGCCGCCGACCCGGGCTGGGACGGAGTACACAACCGCCGGGAGTACCGGACGGCCGACGTGCGGCCGTGGTTCGACTTCGGGTTCAGCCCGACCCGCCACGCCGGCGGCCGGGCGGCGGGCGAGTTGGGCGGACTGGTCTTCCGCGGCGACTGCCGGGACCCGAAGAAGCTGGCCGCCTACGGCGACCGGGTCGGCCAGCTGACGCTGGACAAGCCGCTTCGGGCGTCCGGCCGGATCGCCCTCCGCCGGGCGGTCAGCGACAGCACGGTGCTGCTCGGCTTCTACCACTCAAAGGACAGCCTGGCGACCGACCCGGGCCAGGACTCGGGCTGGCCGCGGGGGTTCCTCGGACTGGCGGTCGAGGGCCCGAGCCGGGACGGGTTCTTCGTCTACCCAGCGTACCGGCTGCCGGGCGGCCGGGGGCACGCCGACGGCCCCGACCGGCCGCGGATCATGCCCGACGGGGCGGCCCACGACTGGGCGCTGGAGTACGACCCGGCCGCCGCCGGCGGCCGAGGCCGAATCGTCGTCAAGATGGACGGGAAGACGGCCGCGGTGGACCTCGGGGCCGGCCACCGGGCGGCCGGCGGCCGGTTCGACCGGTTCGGGCTGGTCACCACCTGGATCGACGGCAACGGCCAGCGCATCTTCTTCGACGACCTGACCTACACCTGCGACCAGGACTGATCCGGGGGCCAGACCCCGCACAGCCGGGCCGTCCACACCCCGACCAGGCCGCCGACCACCCCGCCGCCGACCACGTCGCCGACGAAGTGGTAGTCCATCCCGATCAGCCCGACGATCACCGCCGCCGTCGCCAACACGCACGCCCACCGCCACCGCCGGTAGCCGACCCACACGGCGGCCGCCACGGCGGCGGTCCGGGCGGTGTGCCCGGATGGGAAGCTGCCGTACTCTTGACTCCCCCCGAACGGGTGGAACCCGTAGGCCCCGGTGCCGATGAGCGACGGGTTGTTGTGGGTCCACGTCTCCGGCCAGTCCCGGCCGAACAGGTACGACAGCGACTGGCGGAACTGGTCGGCCAGGACGACCGCCACCGCGGCCGCCAGCACCACCCGCTCCCACCGGCGGAACGGCCCCCACGCCCGCCGGACCACGACGAGCGTGATGATCGCCGGTGCCCACGACTGGAGGTACGGCGGCGGCAGGGTCATCCAGCGGAGCAGGTCGATCGACGGGAGTTGGCTGTCGTAGACGAACCGGGCGACCGGGCGGTCCACGTAGAAGTAGCAGAGGGCGACGCCCGCCGCCCCGGCGACGAGGGCAAGCAACGAGTGCCAGAGCAACTGGCGGTACGGGTCTGTCAGCACGGCCGGCTCCTACTTTCCGCCCAGTGCGTCGAGCAGTGCCTTGACCCCCGCCCGGGCCACCTCCGCGTCCTGCTCCCCGGTCCCGCCGCCGACCCCGACCGCCCCGACGACTTGCCCGTCGACCACGATCGGCACCCCGCCCTTGAGGGTGGTCAGCCGGCCGCCACCGGCTGCCGCGGCCGCCGGCAGCCCGAGGGTCAGCAGCAGGTCCGGCTCGCCGCCGGGCGGGAGCGGGCCGGTCTCCTGGCGGAGGGTGGCGGCCGAGGCCGCCTTGGCCAGGGCGGTCGGGCCGCTGGCCGGCCGGGCCCCGTCCATCCGGGCGAACGCCAGCAGGTGCCCGCCGTCGTCGACCACCGCGATGTTGCACCGCACCCCCAGGGCGGCCGCCTTCCGCTTCGCCGCCCCCAGGACCTCGTCGGCCCCGGCCAGGGTCAGCCCGACCCGGTTCCGCACGACCAGCGGGGAGTCGGCCGCGGGGCGGCCGGCGGCGAACACGGCGACGGCGAGCAGGGCGGCGGGGGCGGGCATGTCGGCCTCCGGGGTTGAGCGGCCGGGACGGGCCGCCGGACGCGATCTTACCCCGGCCGGGACCGGTCGTCCGCGGCGTGATATCCGGCGGCGGCTAACTCACCCACACCCCGCCCCGGAACGACGGGTCGAAGGCCACCACCTCGGTCGGCGGGTCGGACGAGCCGGCCGCCACCCGGCTGAACGCCGGCGGGCCGCCCGGCCCGGCCCCGGCCAGGACCGACCCGTCCTCGGCCACCCCGACCCGCACGCCGTCGGCGAACGTCGGGGCGAAAGCGAAGTAGGTCTGCACCGGCACCGGGTTCAGGCCCTGGTAAACCGCGACCACCGGCCCGCCGCCCGGCCCGGCCCCGACGGCCAGGTAGCCGGCCCCGGCCCCGACCGTCACCCCGCCGGCGAACGTCGGGGCGAAGGCGTATAGGCTGGCCAGCATCCCGAACCCCTGCCCGCTGAACACCGTCACCCGCGGCCCGGCCCCCGGCCCGGCCCCGGCGATGATGTCCGAGTACCCGTCCCCGTTCATGTCCCCGGCGGCGACATATACCCCGCCGGGGAACGTCGGCTCGAAGGCGAAGAGGTCGGCCAGGACGGACAGGTCCCGGCCGCTGAACACCCGGACCCGCGGCCCGCCGCCCGGCCCGGCCGCGGCAACGTAGTCGGCGAACCCGTCGTTGTTCACGTCCCCGACGGCCACCCGCACCCCGCCGGTGAAGGTCGGCTCGAAGGCGAAGAAGCGGCCGGCCGCCTGCCCGGTCACGGTGCTGTAGACCCGGACGGCCGGCCCGCCCCCGGGGCCGGCCCCGACCAGGAACTGGGCTGGCAGGTTCCGCAGGTCGGCCACCCCCGTCGCGGCCGTCCTCCCGGGCACCTCGGCCGTCAGGGTATACGCCCCGACCAGGCCGTTGGCCAACAGCGGCGGGGCCACCGCCACCCCGCCCGGGCCGGTCATGACCGTCGCCGACCCCTCGAACGCGGCCGACGGCCCGCCGGCCGGGAGGGCGAACGTCACCGGCACCCCGGACCCGACCGGCAGGCCCAGCCCGTCCCGGACGACCACCGTGACCGAGTTGGCGAACCCCGTCCCGGCCACCGTACTCTGCCCGCCCCCGCCGACCAACTCGAACGACCGGGCCGAAAGGTAATACTTGTCGATCAGCTCGCGGACCAGCTTCGGGGCGGGGAGCGGCGTGGCATCCGGGTCGGTGGCCATGAGGCCCGGCGGCTCGGCGTTGAAGATGACCGACGCGGCCGTCCCGTTGGTCGACCGGGTCAGACTGGACAGGGTGCCGTCGAAGTTGCCCCCCTTGTTCCAGGTGATCGGGTCACCCGGGGTGCCGTCCGGCGTCACGACCAGCCCGAACCCGAACCAGCCGTCGGCCGGCTCGCCCGTCGGGTCGCCCGCCGGCCGGGCGAGCATCTGGTCCACGCTCGCCCTGGTCAGCACCCCGGACCCGCCGGCGTAGACCTGCTGCATGTTGTGCATCAGGGTGGCGGCCGCCGCCGGGGTGACGACCAGCCCGCCGGCCGAAAGGGCGGCGTTCATGGACCGGGTGGCGTAGACGGCCGGCTGGTCGACCGCGCGGAAGAACGGGTGGACGGTGGCCACCGGGTTCGGGATGACGCTCGGGGCCGTCCCGGAGTCCGGCTGGTAGTACCGGACCTCGGTCGGGTACGCCCCGAGCAGGTCGTCGGCCGCCACCCCGACCATCCGCTCGGCGGCCGCCGGGACGACCGCCAGCGGGGTGGTAATTCCCAGCGGGGTGAGCACCTCGTCCGTCAGGAACTCGAAGTACGGCTTGCCGCTGACGTGCTCGACGATCCCGCCGAGCAGGGTGAAGTTGTTGTTGTTGTACTCGTACCTGGTGCCGGGCGGTTGCACCACGTAGTTCGGGTTTTCGGTGGGCGTGCCGCGCGGGGCCAGGGCGGTCGGGTACAGGTAGTACCGGTTCCCCTGCTCCAGCGTGGCCGGCCCGCCCGCCCACGGCGGCGGGCCGGCGAAGGCCAGCGAGGCGTAGCTGCCGTACAGGTCCTGCGGCTGCTCGAACGGCTTCTCGCCGCGCGGGGAGGCGATGCTTTCGACCGGGATCGAGTTCGGCAGCCCGCTGAGCATCTGCATCAGTTGGGCGATGGTCACGTCGAACAGGTCGTCCGGCAGGCGGGCGTGTACGTCCCGGCTCGGGTCCGTCGGGTCCTTCCCGGAGATCGAGTCGCCCCGTCGAAACCCGAGCCGCTCCAGGGCCGAGTCCTCCACCGACAGCTTCCCCTGCTGCTGGAGGACCATGATGGCGTTGGCGGTGAAGAACTTCGACATGCTGGCGACGCGGAACAACTGGTTCGCCGCCGGGTCGGGCGGGACGGCCAGCCCGTACCTCCGGAAGAACTCGTCGTTCGTCGCCCCGCCGGTGAACACCTCGTCGCCCTTGAAAACGGCGAACGACACCTGGGGCACGTCGGCCTCCCGGAGGACGGCCTCCAGCTCGGCCTGGAAGGCGGCGTTGTACGGCACCGCGGTCGGGGTCAGCCGGTCTTCGAGTTGTTCCAACGGGCGGCAGAAGCGGTCGATCGGGCGGGGCATGGGCGGTCTCGGCAAAGGGGTCGAGCTAGGAAGTCCCACCAACTTACCCACCGGGCGGGCCCGGGGCAAGCACCCCGCCGGCGCCCGGGACGGGTCAGCCCGGCCGGGGGGGGTCGCCGCGGGCCGTCTCGGCCGAGAACAGGGCGACCAGCCGGGCGATCAGCACCGTGACGTAGAACAGCCCGGTGGTGGCCTCCAGCACGGCCAGCGTCCGGGCCGGCCGGGACGCCGGCACGATGTCCCCGTACCCGACGGTGCTCAGGGTCATGTAGCTGAGGTACGCGGCCTCGGTCCCGGCCAGTTCCCGCCGGTCCGGCCCGACCGCGAACGACCCCGGGACCGCCGCCCCGACCAGCAGGTAGGCGAACGTCCAGAGCAGCCCGAGCATCAGGTAGCCGGTCACCCCGGCGCATAGGGCGTTCACGTCCACCCGGCGGGTCCGCATGACGAACCGGACGTGGTGGGCGACGACGTACCCGGCGAACACCACCGCCGCCGCCAGGTAGATGGCGGCCGGGACCCGGTCGGGCCGGGCGTGGTGGGCCCACCGCCCGACCACCACCGGGACGGCCAGCAGGCCGGCCACCACCACCGGCCGCCGGCGGTCCCCGACCGCCCCGACCGCGGCCACCAGCATCACCGTCAGCCCCACCGGCTCCAGCACCTCCCCGCCCTCGACCTCGTCCACGAACGGGGCGGTCACCAGGGCCAGCACCAGCACCCCGAGGAAGACCGGCCCGCCGTACCGGCCGTACCACCGCCGCGGGTGTGAATCTCGGTCGTGTGACACAAGGTACTCCGTCGGACCAGGGGACCGCCGGCGACGGCCACCACGGCCCCGGACGAGCGACTCGCCCATCAGCCGACTAGCTTCAGCACGAGCGTAACGACCACCGCCCCGAGGATTAGCAGCAGCCCGAGCCGGAGGGTGTCGTCGGCCGTCCGGCGGGCGAAGAGCCGGTCCAGCTCCCGCTGGTCGCCGGCCTCGACGGCGGCTTGCAGGGCCAGCTCGTACCGGCCGGACGGGTAGCCCTTCAGCCCGTCCTCGGTGTGCCGTAGGCCGTCCGGGTCGGGCGGAAGTTCGGGCATGGCAACGGCGTCGAACAGGAGGTCGCCGGCGAAGGCGAGCGACGCCGGCCACAACTTCGCCCGGGTGCGGTCGGGGAGGAGCTGCCAGAGCGACCGCAGGAACCGCTCGTCCGGGTCCGACCGGCGGAGAATCACCCGCCCACCGTCCACTAGCACCTGCGCACTGCCGAGCAGCAAGGCCATCTCGTCGGTGGCCGGGTCGCAGCCTTTCAGTAGGGCCTGGAGTTGCCCGGCCGTCCGCGGCGGCAACGGCTCGGGCGGCCATTCGAGCGGCGGGATCGCGCCGACCGCGGACCAGTCGGGCGGGAACCGGTCGGCGACGGCGAACGGGTCGCCGAGGTGGCGGTACAGGTCGCGGGCGAGGACGAGGAACCGGAAGGCGAGGCCGGGGCCGGCGCGGTCGGACACCTGCACAACGGCGACGTGTTTCCGGCCGAACGGCCGTGCGAAGTGGGCGAGCGGGCAGGCGACCCCGGCCGGCCGGCCGCCGAACAGGACGGCCAGCCGCTCGGCCTCCGGGTCGTCGAACCGGTCCGACCGGGCGACCACCCGCACCCCGCGGGGGTCGGCGAGGACTAGGCCCTGCTCGATGCGGAGGTCCGGGGTCGGCATCCCGCCATCATACGGCGGCCGGGTCACCAGCCCCCGACGACCTCCCCGCCGGCCGGGGTGACCACGGCCCAGAAGACGCCCGGGTCGATCCCCGCCCGGACGGTTCGGACGCTCCCGTCCCCCATCCCGACGATCATCCCGCCGGGATGTGGGGTCTGGGGCAACCACGGATTGCAGTCGTTCGGCCCCGGCTCGTACAGGGCGATGTCCGTCCGGGGCGGGTTGAACGGGCGGACCTGGAACGTCACCCCGGGTACGCTCGGCCGAGTCGTTGGCGGAGTGCCACCGGTGATCGGGTATACGTCCTGGCCGGGCAACCCGAACAGCCGCAGGTTCTGCCCGTCGGCGAACGTCGGCCGGTCGTCCGTCACGGTCAAGGTGTGGGTGAAGACGGTGTTCCCGCACCGGGCGTAGTGTTCGGCGAACATGAACGTCTGGCTGAGCCCGTCCGGGCAACACGAGACGAACGGAAGCACATCCCGGAAGAGCTGGGCGTTGGCCGCGTAGCTCGTCACTGCCCAGCGGGGGTCGAGGTCGCCCACGGATGGGTCGGCCGGGCTGATGAACATCCGCTGACGGCGGTACGGCGCACCGGCGGCCGAGTTCAGCGTGTCGGCCGCCGCCAGATGGACGTTGTAGCCCACCACCACCCCCTGACGGCCGTGTGGCTTCGGGTTGCCGTCGACGCAGGGGATGTTTCCGCCACCCGGGCCGTCGACGTATTGATGAACGGCCAGGGCGAACTGCCGGATATTGTTCGCGCTGGCCGACCGGCCCGCAGCCTCCCGGACTTGTTGAATCGCCGGCAACAGCAGGCCGACCAGGATGGCGATGATCGCCACGACGACAATCAGCTCAACCAGCGTAAACCCGACCCGGCTTCGGCTCGGACTCGACATGGCTCCCTCCATTGGCTCCTCGGCGCCGGTGGTCAGTCGTCGGAGATGAATCCATCCTGGCAACGGCCATCGGACTTGGACCCGGTCGCTACGGTGGCGGGATGACCAAGTCGTTGCTGAGTACCGCCTCCCGCACTCCCGGTTGGCCGGCCGCCTTGGTCACGACGACCGTCGATTTGATGGTCACCCTGTAGGAGCCAGGCGAGTAGCCGAAGTAGGTGAGCGGCGGGGCAGGCGGCGAGGGTTGTTGCAGGCTCTTGTCGGTGCTGTAGGCCTCCCAGAACTCACCCAGGATGCTCCCGTTGTAGGTGTTGGCCGACCCGGCTTGCACCTTCCCATTCACCAGCTTCTCGACCGTCATGGTCACCTTCGCACCGGGGGCGAACTTGATCTGCGGATAGGTTGGCGGGTTCGCGTTCGGATCACCCGGGTAGGTGAGCTTGTCGAGCCGTCCGGCCGCGTGGATGTCGGCACCCTCCAACGGATCGCGGTTCGGACGGTACACGTAGATCGGGTAGGTCTTGCCGGACTTGGGTTCCACCGAGAAGATCAGGCCGTCCTTGGCCGGCGGGTCCTGCGCCGTCGTCGACACCGCGCACACCGCCACCGCCAGCAGCGTCGTCGCCCCGATGAGCCATACGGATCGCATGGCCGTCTCCCAGATGTGCCGTCGAGAAGTGGGCGAACGGGCATCAGTTTAACGCCCCCCCAAGTGTGTCAACCCTATCCGCCCGATTTCACCGCCCCGGGCCGAGGAACTCCCGGACGGTCGTGACCCGGTGTTCGGCGGCGGCGGCGAATACGGCCTCGCACAGGGCGACCGTCTCGACGTTGTCCCGGCCGCCGATCTCGGGTTCGGCCCCCTGCTCCACCGCCACCAGCAACTGGGCCATCGTCCCGACGAAGGCGTCCGGGAACCAGACCTCGTCCCACGTCGGCCGCGCCCACGTCCCGCCGGTGGCTTTGCAACTGTACTCCAGCGTGCTCGGGACCTTGGCCGGGTACTTCGGCCAGCCGATCGTCCCCTGCATCAGCCCGTCCGTCCCCTCCACCCGCCAGGTGATCCGGGTGTCGCCCTCGACGCCCTCCTTGACCGGCCCGGCCCACACGTCGTCCCACGACGCGGCCCGCGGCCCGGCGGCGTACTCCAGGATGTACAGGTTCACCCCGTCGCGGTGCGGGAACTCGGTCCGCGGGTCGTGGCGGGTGCTGGCCAGCACCCGGTCCGGGGTGCCGAGCCAGTACCGGAAGGTGTCCAGGTGGTGGATGGACATGATGAAGGTGGACAGGCTCGGCAGCCCCTCGGCCCACGGCATCCAGTGGGGCACCGCCCGCATGTCGATCGTCGCCAGCACCACCTCGCCGAGCAGCCCGCGGTTGAGGATGTCCTTCGCCGCCCGGATCGACTGGTCGAATCGCATATTCTGGTTGACGGCCAGTACGACGCCGGCTTCGTCACATCGGGCCACCAGGTTTTCCGCGTCGGCCACCGACAGGGCCAGCGGCTTCTGGGCCAGGATGCCCCGGAGCCGGCCCTGGCCGACCTCCACCGCCCGGCGGATCAGGCCCGGCTGGTCGGCCGGGGGAACCGCCACGTCGAGGATTTCGACCACCGGGTCGGCGAGCAGTGCGTCAACGGTCTCGTGGACCGTCGGGATGGCGTGCCGGGCGGCCACCGCCCGGGCCGTCTCGGCCGTCCGCGACGCGATGGCCACCGGGTTGAACCCGGCCTGGCGGTACGCCACCAGGTGGCAGTCGGCCATGATGAACCCGGCCCCGACGCAGCCGATCCGCCAGTCCCGGCGGCTGGGGAGGGTCGGCCGGTGATTCGGCACGAACGGGGCAGTCATGGCGGCCTACCTCCGGGGGTCGATGGGGAGGGAAAACCCGGGGAGCAGCTTGGTGGTGAAGGTCGAGCCGTAGGGGTACTCGCGGACGACCCACCGCCGGCCGTGTCGGCGGCGCTGGACCAGGGCCGGCCGGTTGGGGTCAGCCCGGCCGTCGAGCACCCAGTACTCCCGGACCGACGGCACCTCGAAGTACAGTTCGACGTTCCGCTCCAAGTCCTTGGCCACATCCCCCTCGACCAGCACCTCGACCACCAAGACCGGCCCGAGGTCTCGCCAGTGGAGGTCACGGGGGTCGGCGTCGAGGTCGACCCCGCGGTAGGCCGCGATGTCCGGCTCGGGCACGGTGGCCCGCCGCCGCTTGTGGACGAACACCCGGGGCTTGTTCGTCACATAGTTCGCGACATCCGGGTGGCCGTCGGCGTAGACCAGCAGCCGCTGGTACAGCCACGTCTCCAGCCGGTTCTCGGGGAAGTTGGCCGGGGGCGACACGTACACCCTCCCGTCGATGATCTCGTACCGCACCCCCGGCCCGAAGTCGGCGGCCTCGAAGTCATCGAGGGAGACGGGGCGGCCGTGGTCGGCCGGACCGAGCTTGAGGGCTGCCGTGCTCATGACGACCTCCGGTCAGGCGGTGCCCAGCACCCGCAGCTCGCGGGGCAACGGGAAGCTGACGTGTTCCTCCCGGACGGTCCGGGACTCGACCTCGGCCCCGAACTTCGCCCGGAGGTAGTCGACGCAGTCCCGGACGTGGTCCTCGGGGGCGCTGGCCCCGGCGGTCACGAGTACCGTGTCGGTCGGGCGGAACCAGTCGTCCCGCAGCTCGGCCGCGCGGTCGACCAGGTACGCGGGCCTCCCGGACGCCCGGGCCAGCTCCGCCAGCCGCTGGCTGTTCGAGCTGTTCTGGCTGCCGAGCACCAGCACCACGTCGGCCCCGGGGACCAGCTCGCGGACCGCCTCCTGGCGGTTCTGGGTGGCGTAACAGATGTCGTCCTTGTTCGGCCCGACCACCCCCGGGTACTTGGCCCGCAGGGCGTCGATCACCACCCGGGCCTCGTCCACGCTCAGGGTCGTCTGGGTCAGGAAGGCGAGC
>JAIEQN010000915.1 GCA_019747685.1 Gemmataceae bacterium | reverse complement strand
GGTGGCGCTCAGCACCTGCGCCCCGGACCCTGACGCCCGGGACGAGGCGGCCGCGGCCCGGTTCGGCGAAGCGTACGTCCGCGCCCGCGAGGCGGCGTGGGCCGACCACCGGTCCTTGACCGCCCGGGTCGATCGGCTCGCCGGCCGGCCCGAGCCGCCCGCCCTCCGGGCCGAGCGAGAGGAGTTCAACCGGCGGGTCGGCTTCCTCAACCGGGTCCGGCGGTACGACGTCGGCCCCGACGGCGCGGTCCTGGCCGGCGACGACCCGCCCCCGCCGGGCACCCACCTGGCCGTCGTCCGCGGCGGGGGCCGCGAGTGCGTGGCCGTCGTTCGCGTCGGGGCTTCCCTCGGAGGAGGCCGCTGCGCCACCGCGGTCGTCCGCGGCACCGTGCGGGCGGGGGACGAGGCGGTCCGGCGGCCGGACGCCGGGTGGGACCAGGTAGCGCTGGCGGCCAACGCGCGACGGTGATCGCGGTCGGCTCGACACATCGGCGGCGGTCGGAGTCGCGCCGCGACGACATCAGGCGGACCGACCCACCCGAACCCAAGCCCACCCGGAGTCACCGCGATGGTCGTACCCATCCACCGCCCCGAGCCGACCGGGAACGACGAGGTGCTGCGGGAGATCGCCGAGTTGCGGGCGGTCGTCCTCGACCTGCGGGAGACGATCGTCCGGCTCCAGTTCCCGCAGAAGGAGTTTTACACCACGGCCGAGGCCGCCGCGATCCTCGGCCGGCGGCCGTTCACCGTCCGCGAGTGGTGCCGCCACGGCCGGGTGAACGCGGTCAAGGCGGACTGCGGCCGGGGGGCGACCGAGGAGTGGCGGATCAGCCGGGCCGAGCTGGACCGCATCCGCAACGACGGCCTGCTGCCGGAGAAGTGACCGCCGGCCGGCCAACCAGACACGTGAGGCACCTGATGGACGCCACCGACGACATCCTGAACGACGCCCACGACGCCGTCCTGTCGGCCGTCCGCACCCGGCTCGGGGCCGACCTGAGCTGGGACGAGACAGTCGATCTGACCGGTGCAGTCATGGCCATCGTCATCCAAGCCGTGGCGGCCGCGGTCCGGGCCGATCGCGCCCGCCGCGCCGCCCCGAACGCCCGCCTACGCCGGGGCAGCCCGGCCGCACCCACCAACCCTACCGGCCCGGACCACAACGGAGAAGCACCGTGAGCCAGCGGTCGAGCATCGAGTGGACCGACGGCACCTGGAACTTCGTCGTCGGGTGCGACAAGCTGTCGCCCGGGTGCGCCGGGTGCTACGCGGTCAAGGACGTACTCAGGATGGGGTCGAACCCGAACCCGAAGGTGACGGCCGCCAACCGCGGGCTCGCCTATCGGCAGGCCAACGGCATCCTCAACTGGGCCGGGGCGGTCCGCCTGATGCCGGAGCGGCTGGCCCTGCCGTTCGACTGGCCGACCCCCAAGACGGTGTTCGTCAACAGCCTCTCCGACCTGTTCCACGCGCAGGTGCCGCCCGCCTTCATCCGCCGGGCGTTCGCCGTCATGGCGGCGACCCCGTGGCACACCTACCAGGTGCTGACCAAGCGGGCCGAGCGGCTCGCCGCGCTGGCCCCATGCCTCGACTGGCCGGCCAACGTGTGGATGAGGGTGTCGGTCGAGAGCCAACCCTACGCCGTCCGGGCGGACCACCTGCGGCGGACCGGGGCGCGGGTGAAGTTCCTGTCCGTCGAACCCCTCCTCGGACCGGTCAAGCTCGACCTGGCGGGGTTAGACTGGGTCATCACCGGCGGCGAGAGCGGCCCCCGGGCGCGGCCATTCGACCCGGCCTGGGCGCTGGCCGTCCGGGACCAGTGCCGGGCGGCCGGGGCCAGGTTCTTCCACAAGCAGAACGGCGGGCGGAACGAGAAGGCGACTGGCCGGCCGCTCGCCGGCCGGTCCTACGACGAGATGCCCGAGGTGTTCGCCGTCCCGGTCCCGCCGGCACGGGACCGCCGCCGGCTCGCGGCCGCGTTCACACCGCCGGCACCAGCCGGACGGGTGAGTCTGACCCTGACCGACCCGTCGTTCGCGGTCGACCGGCCCGCCGCCGATCCCTTCTGACGCCGACCCACACACCACTAACCGGAGGGCTGACCGTGAGCAACCGGAACGACACCGCCGACTGGGACTTGAAGCGTGTCCGCCAGACCACCCGCTCCCTGGTCGAAGCGATCATGTTCGACGAGTGGCCATCCCTGGCCGCCCAGGTCGATTTCGGCCTCAAGTCGCAGGAACACTACGAGGCCCTGTACTACCCGCTCCGCAACGAGGAGATCACCCCAACTCAACTGGATGGCGCTCTGTGCCACGGTCCGAAGATCACCGAGTTGGCGAACGCAGCCCCGAGCAACCCGCACAAGGGGTTGGTCTTCGTAACCGATTGGGACCTCCTCAGAGAGCACGGCATGGACGCCGGGTTCGAGGTGATGGAGTTGGACGATCCGCGAGTCCAGGCCCTCTGCCGGGACCGGGACAACGACCGGGAGCGGTGAACTCGCTCCGAGACCGGGCGGTGTGGGGGTTCCGCCCGCTCGGCGGGCGGAACCCCGGAATTCCTGACGGCCGTGCAACCAACACCCCACCTCCCACCCCTTGTGGTGCCGTTATGACCGAACCTCGCGGCGACCGCGCCGGCCGATCGTCACCCCTCCTCCCGGGCACGAGGGCGCTCGTCGACGCCGTGCTACCGGCCGCCGCCCGGGCCGCCGAATTCACGCCCCACGGGGGGCGTGGGTGGGGGCGGGACTTCTGGCGTTGTGCGCTCATCCACCGGGACGGCTTCGAGGCCGGGCTGTACGCCGCCCCCCCGTTCCCCGCCCGAACGTTCCCGTGGAACCCCGCCGCGGACGCGGCCGGCCGCTCGCCGGCCGAGCCGGACACCCTCATCTGGGCCGACGCTTTCGTCCTACACCACGAGTTGTCGGACGCCGAGTGGCTAGCCGCGGGGCCGGTGATCCGAGACCTCAAGCGGCGGGGGCTGTGCGAGGGGCATTACCGCGACGAGGCGGCTTCGCCCCCGAACTACCTGTTGATCCAGTCCCGGCACCGCGGCCCCTCGCGGCCGAGCCGGTCACCCGGTTCCTGCTCGCGTTCGTCCGGGAACTGTACCGGATCAGGGCGAGCATCCCGCACGCCGAACTCTGGGTGCCCGGGCCGGAACACCCCGCCCGCCGCGGGTGATCGCGGCCGGGTCGGCCCCGACCGCCTCGACGCCAAGCCCGTCGGCCGCCGGACGTCCGGGGCTTGACGGCCGGGTCGGTCACGGTCACAACCGAACGGAGTGAGTGACCCGGAGGAGGACATGGACCCGCCGACCGACTGACCGACCGCATCGCCGTCCCCCGAGGCCGACCCCGCCGACCGCCGGTCGGGGTCCGGACCCGCGTTCCGCCCCGGCAAACACGCCACGGGCAACGGCCCGCCACGCCCCGCACCCGCCCCCGAAACAGTGTTTCCAAACCCTCGTCTTGCCCGCCCCGCCCGGCGGCCGCCCGCCCCGCGGCACTCGACACAATGTGCTTTATGTCGAGCCGTGACCCGTGCTATTCCGAACGCATGGACGACCCCCCCGATCAGCCCCTGACGGAACCCAACTCGCTTCACCTGCCGAGCTGTTCTCAGTCGGACACTGCGGTCGCTCGGTTCTTGGGGCAGATCTTCGGCGTGACGAAGGGTCGGGCCGGCGACCCGGCCGCGGCCCTCCTCCCGTGGGTGTGCGACCGGCTCCGGTCCGAGCACAGCCGCCGGGGGTACGCCCGCGACCTCGCCCAGTTCGTCCGCCACATGGCGGCGGCCGGGGTCGCCCCGCTCGACGCCACCGGCGACGACCTCCGGGTGTACAAGGCGGCCCTCCTCCGGGCCGGCCGCTCGCCGGCCAGCGTCGCCCGCGCTCTGTCGGTCCTCCGCGGCACCTACCAGCAGTTCGGCAAGCGGGGCTTGGTCGACTGGGAGCGGGTCCGGGACGTCCAGTCGGTCGAGGCCCCGCGGGTCGAGAAGGGCGGGAAGCCGGCCCTCAGCCAGCGGGAGGCGGTCGCCCTGCTCCACGCCCCGGACCGCACGACCCTGGCGGGCGTCCGGGACCACGCCTTATTGGCCGTGTTCTTCAAGACCGCGTGCCGGGTGTCGGCGGTCGCCGCCGCGCTCGTCGGCCACGTCGAGCGGACGGACACCGACCTCTACCTGGCCGTCACCGAAAAGGGCGGCCGCCGGCAGCGGAAGGCGTTGCTCGACGCGGCCGGGCCGCTGCTCGCGTACCTGGACGCGGCCGGCATCCGCGACGACCCGGACGGCCCGCTGTTCCGCCCGGTGTCGCGGGACCGGGCGGGGTTCGACCGCCGCCACCTGCCCCGGACCACCGTCTGGCTCGTCGTGAAGCGGCACGCCCGGGCCGCCGGCATCCACGCGGACCGGACCGGCGGCCGCGGGGTCGGGGTCCACGCGCTGCGGAAGACGGCCCTGACGAACGCCCTGGAGAACGGGGCCCCGATCGAGAAGGTGCAGGCGCTGGCCGGGCACGCCGACATCCGCACCACCCGGCTCTACTACCGGGAGTCGGCCCGGGACGCGGAGGACGCCGCCAGACACATCCAAATCCGCTAACCGGCCATCCCGCCGTTTCACGCGCCGAACACGCTCAACACCGCCGCCCGCCGCTGGTCCGGGAACAGGTGCCGGTATCGCTTCTGCATCTCGACCGTGGTGTGACCCATGAGCTCGTCGATCACCCGCTGGTCCACCCCGGCGGCCGCCAGGTTCGAGGCGAACGAGTGGCGGAAGGCGTGGTACCCGCGGAGGACGTGCCACTTCGACCCCTTCACCCCCGTCCGGAACGCCTTCCACGTCTGCCCGTCGGTCAACATCCGGTCGGCCGCCGAGCAGAACGCGAACCCGCCGCCCGGGTGGACACCGGCGAAGTACTCCCGCATCACTTCCTCCACCCGCGGCGTCATGTCCACGGTGCGGAACGTCTCCCCGTCCCGGCTCCGCTTCTTCTCCCGGAGGAGGACGAGCCTGCCGCCGAAGTCGAAGTCCTCGACCCGGGCGCGGAACAATTCGGCCCGCCTGGCCCCGGTGTAGGCGGCCGTCGTCAGGAACGGGTGGAGGTAGCGGGCGCTCGTCTTCCGGCGGACGTGGGCGAGGACTTCCGCCACCTGAACGGGGTCGAGGAACAGTCCGTCCCACAACTCCCGAACCCGCCGCGGATCGACCTCCCCCCGGGCGAGGATGGCCTGAATCTGATCGTAGGTGCGGAAAGGTTCGGGCTGCTTCTCCTTCGGGAACACGAGGTCCACGTCCGGGAACTTGGCCGGCACATCCCCCCGGCGGTGGGTCCAGTTCCAGACGAACCGGAATGTGGCGACCGCCTTCCGCACCGTCTTCGCCTTGACCGGGTGCCCGCGGTGCGTCTCCCGGCTGCGGGCGTCCACGAACTGCTGGACGGTGCCGGCGGTCACCGCGCCGACCGGCGTGTCGCCCCCGATCAGCCGGGCCAAGTGCTTCATGTGGACGCCTTCCATCTCCCGGGTGATGGCCTCCTTCGCCCCGGCGGTGAACTCGGACCGATAGGTGGCGAACATCTCGGCCAGACGGACGGCTCGGACCACCTCGACCGGCTTGTCGAGCTTCCCGTCGGACAGGAGGAAAAGGCCGAGGTCGGCCCCGGGCGGGACGGCCAACCGCCCCCGCTCGACCAGCCGGAGGTTCTCCTCCAGCCGGGCGAGGCACCCCTCGGCCTCCCTCGGGTCGCTCGCCTTGAGGTTGACGCCAAACTTCCCGCCCCGGAACCGGAACGCGATCCGGAACCGGTCGCCCCGCCGTTCGAGCCAGGCCATGTCGCACCCCGAAAGATTGTTCGGAAGGGGGCAAGCGACGCGACCCCAACGCAGGGCCAGTGCTGCCCCCAAATTGCCCCCAGCCTGGCGTCCGGGAACAAAAACGGCTTCCCGGGGCGACCCCGGAAAGCCTGGTTTTCAAGCGGATTTTGCGGCTTCTCGACGTGCATCAACTAGCGGAGAGGGAGGGATTCAGCCGGGCCATTCTCCCCAACTCCTGCCCTCTCGGCAGTTTACCCGACAACTTCTTGTCAAGTCGAGAGTTGCGGCCGTCTGATCCTGCCCCGTCGTTCCCAGTTGTTCCCGGTCCCGGAGGTGCCCGCCCTGGACAAAACCGGGACAAATCCGTCCCCCGGTCCGGACACCCCGCCGGCCCCATCGGGCTGACCGCCATCAGCCTCCTCCTGCTACTGAGGATGACGGCGGCCGGCGGCCCGGTCGGGCCGCGGACCCGGGCCCAGGTCGCCGACGAGCGACAGGCCCGGCGGGACCGCACCTGGGACGAGATCAAACGGATCGTCGCGGAGTTCCACGCCCGGCTCCCCCGCGACCGGGCCGAGGCGGTCGGGGCCGCCTACGCCCGGTACAGCTCCCGGTTCCAGGACTCGGTCGCCGACCAGGTCCGGGCCATCTTCGCCGACGCCGTCCGCAAGAACATCTTCATCCCGCTCGAGCACGTGTACTTCGACCTCGCGGTCCGCGGGTTCAAGAACGACCGCGAGGGGCTCAACGCCCTCCGCGCCTGCCTGGACCGCAAGGCCGTCCGGGTCGTCCTCTTCTTCGCGACGAACCGGCTGTTCCGGAAGACCTACCGGTCCCTCCAGTTCGTCGAGGAGCGGGTGGTCGAGAAGGGCATCCGGGCGGTGTTCGTCAAGTCCGGGATCGACACCGACGACAAGGCCCGGTGGCGGCAGATGCTGACCACGAACGCGTCCATGGACGAGTTCGTGGTCGGCATGTACGCGGAGAACATCCGGGCCGCCCACGAGGGGCTGCTCGATAAACGGCTGGTGTTCGGCACCATCAGCTTCGGGTACGCCGGGGAACCGATCGACGGGCAGGTGACCCGCCGCGGGCTGCCCCGCAAGCGGCTGGCCATCGACCCCGTCGCCGGGCCGTGGGTCCGGCGGGTGTTCGCCTGGTACGTCGCCGACCGGGTGCCGATCGCGGAGATCGTCCGCCGGCTCAACGCCGACCCGGCGGCCCCGCCCCCGCCCAAGTCCACGAAGCGCGTCTGGACCCGCGGCGCGGTCCGCAAGCTCCTCGGCAACCCGCGGTACCGGGGGTGCTGGCGGTACGGGGCGACCGAGACGGTGTGGGTCTCGTCGAAGGACTACGCCCGCCAGGTCGCCCGCCGCGAGCCGCTCAAGGAGGTGCAGATCGAGGAGCTCCGCCTCGTGCCAGACGACAGGTGGTACCAGGCCCAGGCGCTCCTGGCCAAGGAGGGCGGGAAGGCCGCCGGGCGGAAGCCCCGGGACGGCGACATCGCGTCCCGCCCGCGGGTGCTCAACGGCCTGTTCTACTGCCCGGCCCACGACCGCCGGCTGTACGTCGGCGGGGTGCACGGCAAGTACATGGTCTGCACGGACTGCCGCGGCCTGCCGGCCGACCGCCGGCCGCTCTTCTCCCAACTCCCCCGGGCGCTGGCCCTGCGGAAGCTGTGCGAGGCCCTCGCCGGGCGGATCCGGGCGGACGCCGACCTGGTCGGCCGGGTGACCGGCGCCTGCCGGCGGCACGCGGCCGGGCTTCAGGCCCCCGACCCGGCCCGCGTGGCCGCACTGGAGGCCCGGCAGGCGAAGCGGGAGCAGCAGATCAAGTTCGTCCTGCGCAACCTCGGTGACACGGAGGCGGACGAGGCCGAGTCGGCGGCCGAGCTGCGCCGCCTCCGCAAGGAGCGGGCCGACGACCGGGCCGAGCTCGACGCCCTCCGGGCGGCGGACGCCGAAGCCGTCGCCGTCCCGACCGACGAGGAGGTCGCGGCCCTGGTGGCCGAACTCCCGGGCGTCCTGGCCGCGGCCGACGGGCCGCCCTCCGAGTCCACCGGGCTGGTGCGGGAGCTGTTCGACCGGCTGACCGGGGGGCGGGTCGACCTGGAGCAGGCGGGCGAGCGGCGGCCCCGCCGGGGGTGGCTGCGGGGGCGGTTCCGGTACCGCCTGGTCGAGGCCCTGACCTGGCGGCTGACCGGGCGGGAGCTGTCGGGGGACGGCGGCGAGCGTGCGGAGGTCGTGATCGACTTCCGCCCGGACCCGGCCGGCGCCCCCGCGGCGGTCGCCGCCGAGGTCGTCGCGCGTTACGAGGCCGGTACCCTGGAGCGGGAGATCGCCCGCCGCCTGGGCCTGGCCCGCAGCACGGTCACCCGCATCCTCGACGAGTGGGACGCGGCCCGCGGGGTGGACCGGCCGGACGGCCGCACCCGGCGGGCCGCCCTTGCCGACAAGCACCTCGCCCCGCCGCCGTACCGGGCCGCAGCGGACCGGGTCAAGGCGCTGGCGGACCGGGGCCTCTTGTTCGGGGCGATCGCCGCCGAGCTGGGGCTCGACCGGAACACCGTCACCGCCGCCTGGGCGTTCTGGCACGAGTCCCGCGGGCTGCCGGTCCCCGACGGCCGGGCGCGGCGGAAGTCCTTACCCCGCAAGTCCGGGGCCGTACCGACCGACGGGCCCTCCCCCACGCCCGGCGGCTCGGCGCCCTGACCACCCGCATTCGAGCGGGCCCGTACCTCGCCAACCGCCCGTGGGCCCCGACGTGAGCCCACGGGCGGTTTTCGTTTCGTCCGCCGACCCCGTCGGAGGCGGCGTCCCACTACCCCGAGGCCGCCCCACCAAGGCGGCCTCTTCCTGTTGGAGGTCGCTTCGATGATCGCGCCCGACACCGCGGCGCAGGCCGCGTTCCTGGCCATCCTCCCGTCGGTCGAGCGGCACGCCCGGGTCGCGTTCCGGCACCTCAACCCGTCCGACCGGGAGGAGGCGGCCGCCGAGGCGGTGGCCCACGCCTGGGTCGCCTTTCTCCGACTATGGGCCCGGGGGAAGGACCCGGCGCGGTTCCCGACCGCCCTGGCCCGGTTCAGCGCCCTGGCCGCCCGCAACGGCCGCCGCGTCGGCGGCCGGGTGGCGTCCCGGGACGTGATGTCGGCCGTCCGGCGGGAGGCCGGGGTCCGGGTCGCCCGGTCCAGGGAGGAAGAGATGGCCGGGGGCACGCCGGCGGCCGACCTGCTGCCCGCCGACGCCCGCGGCCGGGTCCCGGACCTGGCCGCCTTCCGGGTCGACTTCCCGGCGTGGCTTCGCCGCCTGACGGCCGGGCGGCGGCAGGCCGCGCGGCTGCTGGCGGCGGGGTACGGGACCGGGGAGGTGGCGTCCGGGCTCGGAGTGACCGCCGGCCGGGTGTCCCAGCTGCGGCGGGAGCTGGCCGCCGACTGGCACAACTTCCACGCTGGCGGCAAGCCTGGCTCGGGCAGAGACTAAATTATTATCATTTTTTGTGTTATTATATATGAGAGAGTCCAGGGTTAGACTTGCCCGACCCAGCCATTCTGAACCCCGAGGTGAACCGCCGATGGTCTCCGCCCGCGGGCCGCCGGGAAGTTCCCGGCCGTTTCCATTTTTCCGTTCCCCAGACCGGGAGGTGCGACGGCGATGACGCTGTTCTTCATCAACAACGACGGCGGCGGGTTCGCCGACACGATCGAGGCCGACGACGGGGCCACCGTCGGCCGGCTGTTCGAGCAGAGGATGCCGGGCCGCCGGCCGGCCGACTTCCTCATCCGCGTCAACCGCCTGCCGGCCGCGGCCGACCAGGTGCTCCGGGATGGCGACCGCGTGTCGTTCACCCCGACCAAGATCGAGGGGGCGGCCGCGTAGCCGTCACGACCCCGTCACCGCCCGGCCCCGGCGGAGCGCATCCGCCGGGGCCGGGCCCTTTCCCGGAGGTGCGATGCTCGCACTCACTCTGGCCCTGCGGCTCGCCCGGCGGCTCGACGCCGCCTGGGCGGCCCAGGCCCAGCCGCCGCTCGACCCCGGGCCGGCCTGGCGGGCGCTCGACGCCCGACTCGCCGAGGCCCACCGGGCACGGCACCGGGTCGGCCTGGCGGCCGTGGCGCGCCTGACCCTGACCCTCCCGCGGCTGACGGCCGAACTGACCGCCCGCCTCGACGACCTGGCCCGCCAAGTGGAGCAGCTGCGTGCCGGGTATGTCACGCCCGCGGCCCGCGCGCCGGACCTCGCGGACTGGGTGGCCGAGGTCCGGCAGCTGGAGGCCGAGTTCGGCGCCGCCGAGGTCAAGTGGGCCGACCGTGTGATCCGGGTGGTCACCGAACCGGTCGTCCTCCGCGGCGTCCCCCTCGGCCCGTTCGCCGTCGAGTTCGCCTGGGACCGGGCCGGCCGGGAGAACGCCGCCCGGTGCTTCGACGTGGTCGCGCTGGACCCGCACCCGGCGTCTGGCCGGGACGAGGTCACCCACCCGCACGTCGATGGCGACACCCTGTGCGCCGGGGACGCGGCCACGCCGCTGGCCCAGGCCGTCGCGGACGGCCGGCTGGCCGACGCCTTCCTGCTCGTCCGGTCGGTGCTCACCACCTACAACCCGCGGTCGGCCTACGTCCCTCTCGCCGAGTGGGACGGGTTCTCTTGCGCCGACTGCGGGCGGCGGGCGGACCGGGACGACCGGTGCAGCTGCGGGGCGTGCGACCGCGACCTGTGCGAGGACTGCGCCGACTCGTGCGCCGCCTGTTCCGAGACCCGGTGCGGCGACTGCCTGGAGCCGTGCGACGTCTGCTCGGCCCGGCACTGCCGGGGCTCGCTCGACGACACCCCGTCCGGGCGGGCCGTCTGCCCGGACTGTCTCGCCACATGCGCCCGGTGCTCGGCGTCTGTCCCGAGGGACGAGCTGACGGCCGGCACGCGGCTGTGCCCCACCTGCGACCACGAGGAGGACGAGGACACCGATGACGACGACCCGACTGCGGATGCAGCGGCGGAGGCATCCCCTGATCCCGCGTGACGGGGCCGGCCCGGGCCGGCTGGTGTTCGCCCCGCTGGCGTGGCTGAAGCTCCAGTACCTGTGCCACGCCGGCCCGACCGAGGTGGCCGGACTCGGGCTGTCACACCCGGACGACCCGCTCTACCTGGAGGACGTGCTCGTCGTCCGCCAGCGGGCCACCTCGGTCACCGTCGCGTTCGACGACGCGGCGGTGGCCGACCTGTTCGACGACATGGCCGACGCCGGGGTGCCGCCCGCGCGGTTCGCCCGGGTGTGGACCCACACCCACCCGGGGGCGTCGGTCACGCCGAGCTTCACCGACGAGGTCACCTTCGCCCGGGTGTTCGGCGGGTGCGACTGGGCGGTCATGGCGATCCTCGGCCGGACCGGCAGGACGTCCGCCCGGCTCCGGTTCGCCGCCGGCCCGGGGGCCGCAATCGAGCTGCGGACGGCGGTGGACTGGGCGGCGTGGCCGGCGGCCGCGGCCGACCCCGGCCGGTCGCTCGCGGACCGGCTCGCCCTCTGGCAGGAGGAGTACGCGGCCCTCGTCGAGGTCGTGCCGCTCCCCGCCCCTGATCTCGCTCTCGCCCGCGGCGGTTCGGCCGGCGCGGCCGGCCCGATCCCGCCGGGCGGAGACGTCACTGGCATTTCCCCCTGGGAGGGTTTCCATGAGTTCGACTGACGCGGACTTCGCGGACCGCGACGTCCGCCAGCGGGATCTGGTCCCGCGCGAGCGGCTCGCCCGGTGCCACGCGGTGGTCGTCGGGGTGGGCGCGGTCGGCCGGCAGGTCGCCCTGCAGCTGGCGGCCACCGGGGTGCCGGCCATGACCCTTTACGACCCGGACGCCGTCGGGGTCGAGAACCTCGCCGCCCAGGGCTTCTGGGAGGCCGACGTCGGTGCCAAGAAGGTGGACGCGGTGGGGAAGGTGTGCAGCGGACAGCTGCCTCGGATGGAACTCGACGCCCGGCCGGAGCGGTTCCGCAAGTCGGCCGTCCGCGCGTGGCCCCGCGGCCGCGACCACGCCGTCTTCTGCTGCGTCGACTCGGTCGCCGCCCGCCGGCTCGTCTGGGAGGCGGTCCGCCCGGCCGCCGCGTTCTTCGCCGACGGGCGGATGGCGGCCGAGGTCGTCCGGGTGCTCGCCAGCGACCGGCCGGCCGTCGACGCCGCCTACCCGGCCACCCTCTTCCCGCCGGCCGAGGCGTTCGCCGGCAGCTGCACCGCCAAGGCGACGATCTACGCGGCGAGCGTGGCGGCCGGGCTCTTGGTCGGCCAGTTCGCCCGGTGGCTGCGGGATCTGCCGGTCGTTCCCGACCAGACCCTCAACCTGCTCGCCGCCGAGCTGTCCGCCGCCGACCCGGCCGTCTGACCGGGCCGCCATGTACGACCTCAGCGCCCGCCGCGGTAGGCGATCCGCGGCGGGCGCGTCGCTTTGAGGAGGTGTCATGCTCACCCCGGGGAACAAGAAGCTCGGGGGCCACCTGATCTGGGGCTTCGGCCTGCCATCCGGGACCGCGGCCGTGTGCGTCGGGATGACCCCGGCCTGCCGGGCCCACTGCTACGCCGTGCGGACCGAGGCCTACCGCTCCAAGGCGGCGGCGCGGTACCGCCGCAACCTCGCCCTCTCCCGCCGCCGGGGCTTCGCCCGGCGGGTGCGGGCGGTGCTGGTCGCCCACACCGTTCGCGTGGTGCGGATCCACACCGGCGGCGAGTTCTACTCGGCCGCGTACGCCCGGAAGTGGCTCGCCGTCGCCCGCAAGGCGCGGCGGGTCCGGTTCTTTACCTACACCCGGGTCTGGCGGGTGCCCGAGGTCAAGGCCGTGGTCGACGAACTCGCCGCCCTGCCGAACGTGCGGATGTGGTACTCGGCCGACCGGGACACGGGGATGCCGCCCGACGTGCCGGCCGGGGTCCGGGTGGCCTGGCTGATGACCGCCGAGGGCGACGGCCCGCCGGCCGGGACCGACCTGGTGTTCCGGGTCGGCCGGCTGCGCCGGCGCCCGCTCGCCGAGGTGGCCGGGGTGCGGGTGTGCCCGGCCGAGGACGGCCTGGCGCGGCCGCGGGTGCCGACCTGC
>JAIEQN010000443.1 GCA_019747685.1 Gemmataceae bacterium | reverse complement strand
CTGGCGGTTCACGACCGCCGACGCCCGGGTCAAGCGCCGGCGACTCTACCCCGCACCTCAAAAGTGATGACCGACTACCCCATGACCCCCGCCACTCTGCCCCCCACCTCCGCCCTCCCCCCCGCCACCGTCGCCCTCATCAAAGACATGCTCGCCGTGCCGTGTGTGGACAAGTTGAACCTCGAGATCCTCCAGCTCGTCGCCCGCGCCGGGTCCGTTCGCAGCGCCGCGATCAAGATGGAGGTCCACCCCACCACCGTCCGCCGCCACATCCAGGACCTCGGCGACTCCCTCGGCGTCGCCCTGCTCGAAACCCTTCGGCGTGGCACCCGCATCACCCCCTCCGGGTGGGCGGTGCTGGCCCTGATGAGCCCCTCGGTGCAACAGCGCGATGTCGCGCAAGCGCGGGTTTGACGGGTAGAGCCACCCACCTGTAGGCTGTCCACAGATCACCGCGAACCCACAGATCGCATTCGGCAAGGTAACCGATGACGCCGACTTCCGCCAACGACGCCTGGCGGCGGATGCACGCCAGCCTGGCCGAGGCCGCCGGGTGGGCCATGCAGGCCGACGACCCCGAGGCGGCCGCCCGCCAGGCCCTGGTGACATTGCGGTGCAAGCTGAACTACGGCTTCGAGCTGCTGCGGGGCGGGGCCCGGAGGCCGGACGTGCCCCGCGTCGAGATGGACGACCAGAGCACCGTGGAGGAGGACGTATGACGCCGACCGCCTTCCTGCCCGACCTCGACAAGCTGCCCGAGGAGCTGATCCCCAAGGGCCTGTTCGACCTCGACGCCGACGAGGAGCATGACGGCGACGGCGAGGACCTGGACGGGCTGCGGCGCTCGCTGGAGGCCCACGGCTTCATCAACCGGGTGGTCGCCTACCGGCTGCCGGGCGGGCGGGTCAAGCCCGCCGCCGGGAACCGCCGGGTCGCCGCCGCCCTGCTCAGCGACGCCATCACCCACGTCCCGACGCGGGTGCTGCCCGCCCCGCCGGGGCCGAAGGAGTTGGCCAAGTTCAAGCTGGCCGAGAACGTCCAGCGGAAGAACCTTTCTCCCGTGCAGCTCCGCGGCCTCATCGCCCCGGTGCTGGACGGGGAGGGGTGGACGCTGGCCGACCTCCACGCCCGCCTCGGCATCCACCCGTCGGTCGCCTGCCGGGCGATGAAGACGAAGAACCTGGTGCCCGAGGCGCTGGCCTACTTCGGGCCGGGCCTGTGCCCGCCGTCGTCGCAGGCGGACGTGGCCGGGCTGCCCCCCGACCAGCAGGCGGCCTTCGCCAAGCTGGCCGCCGAGCAGAAGTGGACGGCCGCCCGCATCACCAAGGAAGCCCGCAAGCGCGGCAAGAAGTCGAAGGGCGGTAGGCCCATGAAGAGGCTGAAGCTCGCCCTCCAGGTGGACCCGGCCGACGGGTTCGAGGGGGTGGAAAAGGCTGCCGAGAAGCTGCTCGCCGCCGCCCGCCAGGTCCGCAAGGCCGGGCAGCCTCTGTCGATGATCCAACAGTTCCTGCGGTAACCGGTTAGTCGGCTGACTGCTCCGCAAGCCGCTGAATCCCCTGCCGACGCGGGGGCCGTGGGAGGTGCGCGCCGTGGGCTGGTTCCGGCTCTGGAAGCGACGCCAGGAGGCGGGCGGGCCGCTCGACCGGGTCATCATGGCCCTGTCGGACAGCGACCACTGGACCGTCCGCGATCTGCTGAGCAACTGTATTAACATTGGACAGACGGGGTCGGGCAAAAGCTCGGGCTGGGTCCAGAACGTGATCGCGGGGGCCGCCCGGCAGAAGCTCGCCCTGTTCTTCAACTGCGCCAAGAAGGAGGACGCCGCCTTCTACGGCCGGCTGGCGGCCGGGGCGGGGTACCAGGTCTGCTACGTGTCGGACTGGCCGCTCGACGTGCTGATGTACGAGTGGGGCCAGGTCGGCTCGACGAAAGTCATCTGCGAGTTGTTGCTCCCCGCCATCGAGCTGGCCAACAAGCAGGTCGGCGGCGGGGGCGGCGGGGACGAGTCGGGCTTCTTCGTTCCTCAAACTTTGCTCCGGTTCGAGATGGCGGCGGACTTGCTCGTACTTGCTGGCGAGCCTGTGACATTCCCGGCCATCAAGGCCGTGTTGGAGGGTGCGCCGAAGACGGCGGCCCAGGCCCAGAGCCCGGAGTGGCGCAAGGGCAGCTACTGCGGGCAGCTCCTCGCGTTCGTCGCCCAGGGCCACCCGGAGACGCCGGACGAGGCCATCACCCAGGCCCACGTGGTCGAGTTCTTCAACGTCTCGATCCCGAACCTCAGTGCCCGGACCCGCAGCATCCTGGAGGCCATCCAGACCCAGGTGCTGCTGATCTTCTGCCGCCCGCCGGTCCGCAACGTCCTGGCCTCGGGCGAGGTCAGCCTGACGCCCGACGAGTGGGCGAGGGAGGGGCTGGCGGTCGTCTGCGACTTCGGGACGCTCGTCGCGCCCGAGAACCCGACGGTCAACGGGACCCTCCGCTACCTCTACCAGCGGGCCTTGTTCCGGAGGGACACCAGGAAGAGCAACCGCCCGTGCCTGATCGTCCACGATGAGGTCCAGACCAGCCTGGTCAGCACCGACATTCAAGTACTCAGCGTCAACCGCAGCCATTTGTTCGGACATTTGCTTGCAACCCAGTCGTTGCCCGTGCTCAAGAGCTGCTTCTCGGAGAACCGGGGGGAGGCGTTCGCCGCCGCCCTGCTGAGCAACTGCGTCACCACCGTCTGGAACGCCACCCGCTGCCCGGTGACGCTCGGGTACGTCCAGGAGTCGGTCGGCCGCCAGCTCATGACCTTCGATTCGGGCGGGGCGACGGTGGACGAGCACGGGGTGCGACCGAACGTCGGGCGGTCGGAACACTTCGAGACTCCGATCGAGGGCCTGCTCCAGTCCCTGGCCAGCGGGGGCCCGCGCAACAACCGGATCGTTCAAGCCCTAATTACACAGACCGGGCGGACGTTCAACCATTCCGGGCAACCGTTCTTGTTAACCGAGTTCCAGCAACGGGAGGTGTGATGGAAGACCGCCTGCTGCAAGACCCGAAGGCGGTGAAGCGGACCGTGGAAGACGTGGTGATGCACCTGGCGACTGCCTGCTGTCTACTGCCCTTCCTGCTGTTCCAGCGGGGGATCGGCCGACACGCCTTAAACCCCGGCCGGGTCGGGGTCGGGATCATCGTCTTCGCCACCGTGATCGGCCACAACTGCGGCACCCGGCAGGAGGCCCAGGTCGCCTTGGCCGTGTTCTGGGCCCTGCCGGTCCTCTACCTCCTCCGCCGCCTGCGCTGCAACCGGCTCGCCTACACGAGCTGGTCGGAGGGGGTGTTCGGCCCGGCGGTGCGGCTCGCCGCCCGCCTCCGCATCGGCTACCCGGCGGCGGTCGGGCTGTTCGTGTTCCTGATGTGGGCGGCGGCCGTGCTGGTGCGGGCCGACTGGCCGGGCCTGGCCGCCTTCCTCGCCCTCTCGGCCGGGGGCGTGGTCCTCCGGGAGGGCATTTTGGCGGCGTGGAGACGCCGGATCGCGGAGGAGTGCCGCGACGCCGAGGCGATGGCGACGACGTTCCGGCCGGAGGCGACCGCCCCCCGGCCGCAGGCGCAGACACCCGCCCGCGTGAAGGTGCCACGGGCGCGGGGCGGTGACCCGTGGGTGTGACCGTGGCACCTTCACGCGGGAGGGGACGGCGATGACGTTTCACCAGGCGGTGGCCCAGAGCCAGACGATGGCCGACCTCGGGGCGGCGTTCCGGCAGGGGCTGACGGACTTGTACACCCAGGGGCTCAACCAGCCCCGGCCGACGGAGCGGGCGGGCGACGTGGGGGTCGATCCGGAACCCGACCTGCCGGAGGCGGTGGAGGCGCCGACCGACGCGGAGATGGAGGCCATGCTGGACGACCTGGAGGCGGGGTGGGACGCCCCGCCGGAGATGCCGATGGCCGAGGAGCTGGAGCCGGAGGAAGAACCCGACCTGGAACTGGAGGACGACTGAGCCATGGGGAAGTCCGAGCAGTGCCAGCTCCTGATGCTGGCCGCGTTCGTCGGCTGGTGTACCGGGATCGCCAGCCCGCTCGGGGCCTTCTGCCTGTTCGCCTTCGCCGCCGCCGGGTGGTGGTGGTTCAAGGCGAAGGAAGCCCTCGACACCCTCCCGGAGGACAAGCGGGACCGGGCGAGGCAGATCGGCGGGGCCGTCGCCCGCGGGCTGCTCCGCAAGTGGTTCGGGGTGTGAACACGGACGGCTCACCAGGCGAACGGACGCCCCGCTGCGTGGAGGAGCCCATGAGCGTACCGGGCTGGGTCGAAGGCGTGGCCATCGTGGCCCTCATCGGCGTAGTTGGCAAGGCCGTGCAGACGGCGTGGAAGGCGGTGGTGCGGCAGCGGATGGCGCTGACCGCCGACTCGAAGGAGGAGGCCGTGCAGAAGGCGGCCGGGGCCGCCCTGTACCTGGCCGGGCAGGTCGGCATGCCCATCCCGCCGGGGTTCGACTACCGGTTGGAAGCCTCGGCGAATCGGCTCGTGGACAACGCCGACGCCGACACCCCGACCCTCACCCTGACCGTCGACCTGGACGGCTGGGCGCAAGCGAAAGTCGAATTCCCGAACCCCAAGGCGGCTGGATGACCGCCGGTTCCTTTCAAGGATCGCCCCACAGGAGACCGCAATGCAGACGGCGCTCTGGATCTTCGCCGCCCTCGGCGGGCTGTTCGTGCTGATGCTGGGTGTTACCGTGGCCCGCATCATCCTCGGGCTGGACTGGAACGTGGCCATCGTGTGCGAGTCCGAGGAGGACGCGGCCGTCAAGATGCGGGGCCTGATCGCCGGGGCCAACCCGAACCTGTCGGCCGACCGGGTCGACGAGATCACCCACCGCTTCCGCGACTGGCTGGCGGACGAGATCGACAACTGGCCGACCCCCGACCCGACCATCACCGTCCGGGCGAGCTACGGCCAGGACCGCAACGCCCTGGTCACCGTCCCGAACCGGCACGTCGCGGCGTGATCGCCCCACCAACTCCGGCCGGGCCGCGCTTCCGCCCGGCCGTCGGAGGCTCTCACATGCACGACTTCGACAAGCTGTTCCTCGACGCGGTCGGGTTCGCCGTGGTCGGCTTCATGTTCGCCTCGATGCTGGTCGGCCCGTACGTCGTCGCGCGGTGGGTCACCAGCCGCCTCTACCGGGTGGTCCGCTACTTCTTCCCGGCCGGCCCGGTCCGTCTGGCCGAGCTGCGGCTGGCGGCGGCGGTGACCGCCGCCGGTAAGGACGAGGCGCTGGCCGCGCTGGTCCGGCTGGCCTGTCGCCACACCCGCCGCCGGGCGTCCCTCACGACGGCCGATCTCGCCCGGCTGATCGAGGCCGTGGAGTCGGCAACCCCGGGGCTGTCCGGGACCGCGTTGGCCGCGACGTGGGTGGACACCTCGGGCGGTACCCGCCGGGTGCAAGTCCGGTTCCCGACCGACCGGCTGGCCCGACCGAAGGACCGGCCGGAGCCGGCCGGGCCGCTGCTGCGGCTGGAGGCCGCGTCATGACCCGGCCGGCGGATGGCGATGACCGGCCCATGGGCGGCGACCTGTTCGGCTTCCCGCCCGTCCTGACGTTCCTGTTCTTGATCGCCCTGGCCGTCCTGCAACAACTGCTCACGGGAGGGAGGTGATGGCGACCGCCCGAAGCCGGAGGCGGGTGGACCGCGAGCTGTGCGACGACGTGGCGGCGGCCTCCGCCGCCCTCGCGGTCAACACCCTGCTGCCGGCCCTCCGGGGGCTCGACGCCCCGGACCAGTTCCAGCGACTCAAGGACTTCGCGGAGGGGATCATCCACGCCTACAGCGACGGGCTGGCCGAGTGGGGCGCGGTGCCGCTGCCCGGACCGTCGCCGAACTAGGGGGGCAATGGAACCGCAGGAGCCGCCCCCGCCGCCGGTGCGGTGCCCGTGCTGCGGGGCGTATTTCCACTGCCGATTCGAGGAGGCCCAAGACGGGCGGGTGACCTGCCCGCACTGCCGGGCGGGCCTGCTGGCCGAGGTGCTCGCGGCCTGCGCGGCACGCTGCCGGGTGCGGCCGGCTCACGACGCGAACCCATCATCGAACTGAGGAGGCCGCTCATGGAGCGGTTCAACCGAGACTGGCTGCGGCGGTTCCTGTCGGCCAAGACGCAGGCCGTGATCGAGGCCGTCGGGCGGAACCTGGACGGCACGGACGACGAGATCGAGACGGCGGTGCAGGCCGAGCTGCTGGAGGTGTTCCGGGCCGCCGCCGAGTAACCGGGAGGCGGCCGTGGAACCGGTGCTGATGGAGAACGAAGCGACGTGGCCGCCGGGCGGGGTGCTGTCGGTCGTTCGGGAGACCGGCGGCCTGTTCCCCGAGCTAGCCGTCCTGGTGGCGGGCGTCGGGCCGTGCGTGCATCACTGCCTGGACTCGGAGGCCACGCCCAAGAACCTGTGGCTGTGCGAGAAGACCCGCTACCGGGACTGGGACGCCTTGAGGGCGGACGACTGGGTGATCGATGAGGAAGGGGGTGTGGGGTGATGACGCCCCGGGAGATCGCCGAGAAGGCCTGCGTCAGCCAGTCCACCGTCTACGCCCTGCTCAAGGCGGGGCGGCTCCCCGGCTTCCGGGTCGGCTGCCGGGGGCGTGGGAAGTGGCTGGTGCGGTGGGAGGACTGGGAGGCGTTCCTGGCCTCGTGCAAGGTGGCGGCCGGATCGGTGGATGACGGCAGGCCGTTCCGGTTCCTCAACTGAGCCGCCCCCGGCAGGGATGTCGGGGGCTTTTTCGTTTCACGAGATCGCCTTGGCGGCGGCTTCCCGGAGCGAGTCCTTCTTCGACTGGAGGTGGTCGTAATACTTGTTGATCGTGCGGGGCGTGTTCCCGACCAGCCGGGCCACGATGTCACTCGACAGCCCCCGCTCCAGGGCCTCGGTGATGTAGGTGTGGCGGTAGGCGTAGGGGGCGAACCGCTTGATGCCGAGCTTGTCCGCCAGCCCGTTCAGGGTGTGGCCGATGTTGTGCCCGGAGTACGGCAGGCCGTTCGAGGTGACGAACAGGTGGCCCTTGGGCTTTGCCGCCGCCAGCCGCTTCAGCAGGGCCTCCAGCTCGGGCGTCAGGTAGATCACCCGCCGCTTCCCCTTGCGGGCGTTCTTGTGCTTCTCCAGCGTGATCGTCCCGGCCGCGAAGTCGATCTGGGCGGCCGTCACCGCCGCCGCCTCGCTGTACGGGCGGGACCCGGTTAGCTCCAAGAAGCTCAGATAGTCCTTGAAGTTCTGCCGCCGGGCCAGCCGCCTCACCCCGTCCCGCTCCTCGCGGGTGAGGATGCGTTCCCGCCCGTGGAAGCTGCCGCACTTCAGCCGCCGCAGCGGGTTGTCCGCCAGGTAGCCCTGCTCGACCGCCCAGTTCAGGCAGGTGCGGACGATGGCCCGGCTCATCACCTGGGTGTTGTGCCCCCACGTCGGGGTGGCCAAGAGCCAGTTGGTCACGTCGGCCACCTTCAGGTCGGCCGCCCGCTTGTTGCCGACGAACTTGCAGAACGACCGCAGGGCCTTCAAGCGGTTGACGAAGGTGTTCTCGGCCTTCGTCTGCTTGGTCACCGCCAGGTAGGTGTCGGCGACCCGGCGGAAGGTGACGGAGTTGGCCGGGACCGGCTCCGGGGCGTCGGCCATCAGCCGGTGGAAGGCCCGGTCGGCCTCGGCCTTGTCGCGGGAGAGCTTGGTCTGCTGGCCCCGGACGGTGGTGTAGTAGAAGCCGTCCTGCTCGCGGAACCAGACGCTGGGTTTACGCGGCATGTCGCACCCGGGAGGGCGGCCGGGATTCCGTGCATCGGTTCCGTGCACGGGGCCGGGGGAGCCCCGGTTTTCCCAGCCGTTTCCCATTGTACGCTGCGTTCTTGGCCTGAACCCCGCCGCCGAACGGACCCGCCCCACGGCCACGCGGTTCGGGCATCTTACGGACTTGGTCCGTGGAGCGCGGCCGTCCCGGCCGCTCTTGCCTCGGCCCCGCGGAGAGCGGCCGGGACGGCCGCGCTCCACGGACGAGACGGCTGACCTTTACCCCCGGCCGGGGTCGTGGCATCATACCTTCCCTATGGCCCCCCGCCCCGCCGTGTTCCTCGACCGCGACGGCGTCGTCATCGAGGACGGCCACTACGTCGGCTCCGTCGACCGCGTCCGGCTCGTCCCCGGGTCGGCCCCGGCCGTCGCCGCCCTGAACCGGGCCGGCTGGGTCGTGGTCGTCGTCACCAACCAGGCCGGGGTGGCGAAGGGGTACTTCACCGACGAGTCGGTCCCGGTCGTCCACGCCCACATCGGCGAACTCCTCGCCGAACACGGCGGCCGGGTCGACGCCTTCTACCACTGCCCCCACCACCCGGACGGGGAGGTCGCCGCCTACCGGCTGGCCTGCGACTGCCGCAAGCCGAAGCCCGGGATGCTCCGGCGGGCGGCCGCCGAACTGGACCTCGACCTCGGCCGGTCGTGGATGGTCGGCGACCGGGTCAGCGACCTCGAAGCCGGGGCCGCCGTCGGGGCGAAGACGGTCCTCGTCCGGACCGGCTACGGGGCCGAGGTCGACGCCGGCACCCTCGACCGGTCGGCCCTGAACCTAGCCGGGGTGGTCGAGAACCTGGCGGCCGCGGTGCAGCGGTTCGAGTTGGGTCGAGGCCCGCACCGGCGGGACGCCGGTGCCACGAGCCGAACCGGCTGAACTCTTGTGGCACCGGCGTCCCGCCGGTGTTGCCACCCACGGGGCGGGTCACATGGACGCGACGGACGTACTGATCGTCGGCGGCGGGATCGTCGGGCTGGGGACCGGGATGGCCCTGGCCGGGGCCGGTGTCGCCGTCACCGTGGTCGAGGCGGAGCCCGGCGTCGCCCGCCACCAGACCGGCCACAACAGCGGGGTCATCCACTCCGGGCTGTACTACAAGCCGGGTTCCGCGAAGGCCCGGAACTGCGCCGACGGGCGGGAGCGGATGTACCGCTTCTGTGCCGACCACGGCATCCCGCACGAGCGGTGCGGCAAGGTCGTCGTGGCCACCAGCGAGGAGGAGCTGCCGGCCCTGGCCGAGATCGGACGCCGCGGGCTGGCCAACGGCCTGGCCGGGCTGCAACGGCTCAGCCCCGCCCAACTCCGGGAGATCGAGCCACATGTCGCTGGCGTGGCCGGGCTGCGGGTGCCGCAGACGGGCATCGTCGACTACAAGGCCGTCGCCGCGGCCTACGTCCGCACGATCGAGGCGGCCGGCGGCCGGGTCCGCACCTCCACCACCTTCACCGGCTGCAAGCGGGGGTTCGACGGGCTGACCGTCGAGACGACCGCCGGGCCGGTCCGGGCCAAGCTGCTGGTCAACTGCGGCGGCCTCCTCTCGGACCGGGTGGCCCGGCTGTGCGGGGTCGAGCCGGGGGTGCAGATCGTCCCGTTCCGCGGCGAGTACTACGAGCTGAAGCCGCAGGCCGTGCGGCTCTGCCGGCACCTCATCTACCCGGTCCCGGACCCCCGGCTGCCGTTCCTGGGCGTCCACTTCACCCGGATGATCGGCGGCGGGGTGGAGTGCGGGCCGAACGCCGTCCTGGCCTTCCGCCGACACGGTTACCGGCTGCGGGACGTGAGCCTGGCGGACCTGCTGGAGATGGCCCGGTACGGCGGGTTCTGGAAGATGGCCCGGAAGTTCTGGTACACCGGCCTCGGGGAAATCTACCGGTCGATGAGCCGGCGGGCGTTCTGGCACGCCCTGCGGAAGCTGATCCCGGAGGTGAAGTTCGCGGACCTCGTCCCGGCCGGGGCCGGGGTACGGGCGCAGGCGGTCGCCCCGGACGGAAAGCTCGTGGACGACTTCGTGATCCGCCAGGCCGACCGGATGGTCCACGTCCTGAACGCCCCGTCCCCGGCGGCGACGGCGTCGATCAGCATCGGCCGGAGCATCGCCGGGATGGCGCTGAAGGAGTTGGGCCGGCCGGGGCTGAAGGACGACGCGGAGGTGAGCTACTTCGGGCCGCGGCGGGAGTGCGCGTGAGTCCGGGCCGGGTGCCCGCCCCGAAGGGGCGTCCGGGAATAGCCCGGGGTGAAACCCCGGGGATAGCTTCGGGGCGACAACCCGTGGCCGTCGCCCGGCCTCGGCCGGCCCTACTTGCCGTCCTTCTTCTTCTTGAGGACGTCGACCTTCTTGTCCTTGTCCTCGATCTCCAGGGTGTCGTCGGTCAGCTTCTTGATGGTGGCCGTCTCCTCCATCTCCTGGTCGCCGAGCTTGAGCTTGACCGTCAGCTTGTCCTTCTCGACCTTGTAGGTCCCCTCGATCTTCAGCTCCTGCCCGTCGGCCTTGACGACGGCGGTCATCTTCCCGTCCTTGGTGAACTCGAGGGTGCTCCCCTTGGGCAGGTCGCTCCCGCTCTTGTCCACCTCCCACTTGCCGACGATCAGCTTGGCGTAGTCCTTGCCGTCGTCCTTCTTGTCCTGGGCCCCGGCGAACCCGGCCAGCCCGAACACCGCCGCCCCCAGCGCCACGGCGAACAGCCGCTTCATCGTTCCCGCCCTCCGTTCGTGGTCGGCCCGGGCGGTCCGGCCCGGGTCCGGGTGATGGTAGCGGCCGGCCCGGGCGGTGCGAGGTGGTCGCCCGTCCACACCCGGCCGGTCAGTCCTTCTTGTCTTCCTTCTTCCCGCCCTTCTCCTTGACCCGCTTCATCACGTCCACCCCGCCCTTCTCGTCCTCCAGCTCCATCGCGTCGGCGGTCAACTTCTTGATGGTCATCGTCTCCTCGAACTCCCGGTCCCCGACCTTGAACTTGGAGGTCACCTTGTCCTTCTCGACCTTGTACGTGCCGTCGGACGGGATGTCCCGGTCGGCCCCCTCGAGCTTGAGGACCATCTTCAGCTTCCCGTCCTTGCCGAAGTCGATGGTCGACCCGGCCTGGGCCCCGCCCCCGGCCTTGGTGATCTCCCACTTGCCGAGGATCTGCTTGGCGTAGTCCTTGGCATCGTCCTTCTTGTCGTCGGCCCGGCCGGGGCCGGCCACCAGGACCGCCAGCCCCCCGACCGCCACCGCGTACACCGCCTTCATGGGTCGCCCTCCGGTTCCCGCCCGGGTCGGGCGGGTCGGGGGTAGATGGTAAGCCGGGGGGCGGGCGGCGGGAAGGGTCAGCGGGCGGCCAAGAGGTCGGCGCCGGCGGCCGCGATGTCGGCCACCTCGGCCAGCCCGCCGACCCCCACGTCCCCGCAGGCCAGCCGCTTCTCGACCGGGGCGACGACCCGGAGGAGCTTGGCCCGGGCGTTGATCTGGGCGATCAGGTCGGGGGCGTCGAGGTGGCCGGGGATGTGCCCGGCCCCCCAGTCGGCGGCCAGGCTGCGGAGGTGCCGGCGGGTGAACGGGTGGTCCCACATCCGGGTGTTCATGGCCGGGGCCAGGACGACCGGCCGGGCCGGGTCCCAGGCCCGCCAGACGCAGGTCAGGCAGTTGTCGCACAGCCCGACGGCCAGCTTGGCCAGGGTGTTGGCGTCGAGCGGGGCGAGGACGAACAGGTCGGCCCAGTCGCGGAGTTCGACGTGGACGACGCGGTCGCCCCGCTCGTACCGCCGGCCGGAGGAGCGGCCCGGCCACTCGTCCTCGTCCAGGATGACGACGGCGGGGTCTCGGAAACCCCTCCCCCCGGCCCCCTCCCCCAGAGGGAGAGGGGGGGGAAGAGGGTCGGTCGGTGGTCTTGTCCCCCCTCCCTTTGTAGGGGAGGGGGTTAGGGGGAGGGGTCTGACCTCCGCCGGGTCGAAGAAGTACGTCGCCGCGTCGGTGGCGACCACCTTGACCGCGTGCCCGGCGGCGGCCAGGGCGGCGGCCAGGTCCGGCACCCGGACCGCCGCCACGCTCCCGGTCGCCCCGACCAAGACGTTCGCCATCCCGCCCTCGCTCCGGGCACGCGCCCCCGGCCATTCTACCGGGGGGCGGCCGCCCGGCCGCGGGGGACGGTCAGCCCGGCGAGGTGGTCGACCAGGGTCTGGTCCGGGTCGGGGTAGACCTCGGCCAGCCGGGGCAGCAGCGGCCCGGCGTCCTTCTTGGCTCGGAGGACTTGCAGGTACTCGTGTAACACCCGCTTGCCGGCCGGGTCGCCGCGGAGCATCAAGTGGACCCAGGCCCAGGCCTCCCGGTACTCCGGCCGCTCCATCTGCCGCACGTCCCGCAGGTCCTCCAGCCGGGCCAGGTTCGGCGGCGCCTGACCCCGCCGCAACAGGTCGAGGTGCCCGCCGTTCAACCCGTCCTGGTCCGGGGGCAGCTCGAAGAACCCGGCCAGCCCCTCGTCCAGCCAGAGCGGCACGTCCTTGAGGACGCCGTGCAACAGGGCGTGGGTCAGCTCGTGCCGCAGGTCGGCCCGCAGCCGGTCGCCCATCCAGGTGAACACCTTCAGCTCGTCCGGCCCGCCGAACGGCGGCGGGTCGGCCACGAAGTACGCCGGCCGCGGGGTCAGCGTCCCCTTGTACTGGACGGCCAGGTACCGCTCGTACCGCTCCCGGGTGTCGAACAGGAAGACCTGGACGATCCGGGTGGTCGGCGGCAGCCCGAGTTCCCCGAACACCTGGTCCGGTAGGGCGTCCAGCTCGACCAACAGCGGGTCGGCCGGGTCGAGGTCGAAGTCGGAGTAGTAGACGTAGTGGCCGCGGCGGGTGGCCTTCTTGCCGGGGGCGGCGGAGGTGGCCGACGCCGGGACGACCCCGGACTCGCCGCCGCCGGCCGCCTGGACCCCGGCGCGGTCGGCCGGCGGGTGGTCGGGGTTGGCCGTGATGCGGCGGACGGTCTCGCAGCCGG
>JAIEQN010000321.1 GCA_019747685.1 Gemmataceae bacterium | reverse complement strand
CTTCGCCCCTGAGGAGTGCCGGAACTACATCCGGCACTGTGGCTACGACGCTACGAGTAAACCGAAACGGCTCTAACCGCGGAGATCGCAAAGAACGCAGAGGAAGACCAACAGAGTAGAACCACCGCGCTTGTCATCCGGCTGTTTTCCCTCCGCGTCCTCGGCGTTCTCTGCGGTGAATCTGGTTCTTTTCCCGCCGGGGGCATGATGGCGACCGACCTGTTCGACCTCACGGGTGAAGTCGCGGCCGTCCTGGGCGGGACGGGGGTACTCGGCGGGGCGATGGCCGAGGCCCTGGCCGCGGCCGGGGCGAAGGTGGCCGTCGTCGGCCGGAGCGAGGAGCGGGGCACGGCCTGCGCCCGGCGGATCGAAGCCGCCGGCGGGACGGCCCTGTTCCAGCACGCCGACGCCATGAGCCGGGAGTCACTCGTCGCGGCCCGGGACGCCATCCAGGCCAAGTTCGGGGCGGTCACGGTGCTGGTGAACGGGGCCGGCGGGAACAAGCCGGAAGGGACCGTCATGCCCGGTGGCGACTTCACCAAGCTACCCCTCGACGGCTGGAACGCGGTCTTCGACCTGAACCTCGTCGGCGGGACGCTCCTGCCGTCGCAGGTGTTCGGCGAGGGGATGCTGGCGGGCGGCAAGGGGAGCGTCATTAACATCGCCTCGATGTCGTCCATCCTGCCACTGTCGAGGGTCGTCGCCTACTCGGCGTCGAAGGCGGCGGTGCTGAACCTGACGCGGTGGCTGGCCCGGGAGTGGGCCCCGCGGGGCGTCCGGGTCAACGCCATCAGCCCGGGGTTCTTCCCGGCCGAGCAGAACCGGCGGATGCTCCTCAAGGACGACGGCACCTACACCGAGCGGGGCCAGGCGATCGTCGGGCACACCCCGATGGCCCGGTTCGGCGACCCGCTCGAACTGGCCGGGGCGGTGGTCTGGCTGGCGTCGCCGCGGGCGGCCGGTTTCGTGACCGGCCAGAACATCGTCGTCGACGGCGGCTTCTCGTCGTGTACGATCTGAACTGATGCACAGGCCGGGAGGCCTGTGCCACCAAGTCAGGTCTTCTGGTGGCACAGGCCTCCCGGCCTGTGCTGCAATGAAAGGGGCCGCCATGCCGAACGGTATCCTCCCCGTCATGTTCACCGGCTTCGACCCCGGACTACCACTCGAACGGGCCCGGACGATCCCGAACACCTGGTACGCCTCGGCCGAGGTCGCGGCGGCCGAGCGGGAGGCGGTGTTCGCCCGGACGTGGCAGCTCGTCGGCCGGGCCGAGCAGGTGGCCGCCCCGGGGGCGTTCCTGACGGCCGACATCGCCGGCGAGCCGGTATTGGTCGTCCGCGGCGAGGACGGCGTCCTGCGGGCGTTCTTCAACGTCTGCCGGCACCGGGCCGCCCCGATCAAGACCGAGTCGTGCGGGCAGGCCGCCAAGCTCCGCTGCCATTACCACGGCTGGACCTACGACCTGGCCGGGAAGCTCCGCGGCACCCCGGAGTTCGACGGGGTTGAGGAGTTCCCGAAGGAGGGCAACGGCCTCGTGCCGATGGCGGTGGCCGAGTGGGGGCCGTTCGGCTTCGTCCATTTGACCCAACCGGCCGAACCCCTGGCCGACTTCCTGCGTCCGTTGCCCGGGTGGGTCGAATCCCGCGGCGGGTTCGGGAATCTGACCTGGAAAGCCCGCCGGACCTACGACCTGGCCTGCAACTGGAAGGTGTACGTCGACAACTACCTGGACGGCGGGTACCACGTGAACACCGTCCACCCGGCCCTGGCGGGGGTACTCGACTACCGCGAGTACAAGACCGTCTGCGACGGCAAGACGGTGGTGCAGAGCGCCCCGCTCAAGCCGGCCGAGGGCGACGCCGGCAGGACCCGGACCGGCGACCTGGCCGCCTACTGGTGGGTTTACCCGAACCTGATGCTGAACCTGTACAGCGGGGTGATGGACACCAACTTGGTGCTGCCGCTCGGGCCGGACCGCTGCCGGGTGGTGTTCGACTTCTACTTCGCCGCCGGCACGCCCGACGACTTCGTCCGCGAGAGCGTGGCGGTGGCGGATCAGGTTCAGGCGGAAGATGTCGGCGTCTGCGAAGAGGTGCAGCGGGGGCTGAACAGCCGGAGCTACACGACCGGCCGGTTCAGCGTGAAGCGGGAGAACGGCGGGTACTACTTCCACCAGCGGCTCGGCCGGGCGCTCCTGGGGAGCGGGGGGTCCTTGGGTGGCTGATGCGGCCGGGCAGCGGTTCCGATCCGGTCTTCTCTACGGACTGGTCGCGTACACCTGGTGGGGGCTGGTCCCGCTCTACTTCGCCGCCCTCGGGCGGGCCGGGGTGTTGGCCGGCGAGGTCCTGGCCCACCGGATCGCCTGGGCCGTCCCGGTGCTGCTCGCACTGACCGCCTTCACCGGCGGCTGGGCCGACCTGTTCCGGGTCTTCCGCGACCGGAAGCTGGTCCTCGCCCTGCTCCTGTCGGCGGTGCTCTTGGCCGCCAACTGGCTCATCTACATCCACGCCACGCTCACCGACCGGGTCGCCGAGGCCAGCCTCGGGTATTACATGCTGCCGCTGGTGTACGCGGCCCTGGCCACGACGGTCCTCGGCGAACGCCTCCGGCCGTTGCACTACCCGGCCCTGGCCCTGGTCGCCCTCGGGGTGGCCATCCCGTTCGCCGCGGAGGGGGCGTTCACCTGGATCGCCGTCGCACTGCCGGTGTCGTTCGGCATCTACGGCCTGGTTCGCAAGACGGTCCCGGTCGAGGGCATGGCCGGGCTGACGGTCGAATCGCTCCTCATGCTCCCCCTGTCCCTCGGCTACCTCTTCTATTTGGCCTCGGTCGGCGAGAACCACTTCGCCTGCGACTGGGCCGTCAACGGCCTGATCGCCTTCAGCGGGGTCGTCACCGTGGTCCCGCTGCTCACGTTTGCCCTGTCGCTCCGCCGGCTGCCGCTGTTGGCCATCAGCTTCATCCAGTTCCTGTCGCCGACGGTGCAGATGCTGATCGCGGTCGGCTACCTGGGCGAGGTGCTGACCCCGGACCGGGTGGCCGCGTTCGCCTGCGTTTGGGTGGCGGTGGCCATCTTCATCACCGACGCGGCGCTACAGGTCCGGAAGGCACGGCAGCCGGTCAAGTGCCACGGACCGCCGTCCGTGGCCTTGCCACGCCTTACACGGTGATGGTGTGGATTTCCGTCTGTGGGTCGCCGCCGGTGACGTGGACGGTGCCCGCCCCGTCGATGTACACGTTCACCTCGGTCCGGACGCCGAAGTCCGGCAGGTAGATGCCCGGCTCGATGCTGAAGCAGGTCCGGCGGATGACCCGCCGGTCCTCCCGGGTCTCGAGGCCGTCCATGTGGGCCCCGTTCCCGTGGACCTCCTGGCCGATGTTGTGCCCGGTCCGGTGGGTGAACTGGTCCCCGTACCCGGCCTGCTCGATCACCGCCCGGGTGGCGTGGTCCACCTCCGCCCCGGTCAACGGCTCTCCGGCGGCGAACGCCGCCTTGACCTTGGCGATGCCGGCATCCCGGGCGGCGGCCGCCACCGCGAACACCTTCGCGTACTGCCCCGGCACCTCGGCCCCGACGTAGGCCACCCGGGTGTAGTCGGCGTAGACCGCCCGCGGCTGGTCGAGCTTGGCCCACAGGTCGACCAGCACCAGGCTGCCGGGGGTGATGGCGGCGTTTGACGCCGGGGTGGTCTCGTAGTGCGGGTCGCCGCTGTGCGGGCCGACCCCGACGATCGGCGGGCTGTACGTCGTCATCCCGTGGTCGGCGAAGTGCTTCATGATCCGGGCCTGGACGGCGGCCTCGGTCACGCTCCCGTTGGCCCGGATTTCGTCGGCGATGTACCCGAACGCCACGTCGTAGGCGGCCCGGCAGACGGCCGCCGCCGCGAAGTGGCTCTTCTCCTGGTCGTCGTCCCAGGTCGCCTCGAACCGCTGGATCAGGTCGCCGGACGGGACCACCTCGACGTGGTAGCCCTTGACCAGCTCGACCGTCCCGGCGTCCACCCGGGAGATGTACGGGTTGGCGTTGCGGGGCGAGTACTCCATCGCCACCCGCTTGGCCCCGATGACCAGCTCGCCGACGCCGGTCTCCAGGTCCTGCCAGCGGCGGTAGACGGTCTTGGCGGTGCCGGGCAGGTGGTCGAGGGCGGCCGGCTCGATGGCGTGGACCAGCTTCTTCGGCTCGCCGCTCGCCGGAACGTAGTAGAACCACCGCCGGGACAGGTTCTTCCCGGCCAGGTCGGCGACTCGCTGGGCCAGCACGTTGGTCCCGCGGAAGTCGTACAGGAGCCAGCCGTCGAGGCCGGCGTCGCGGACCGCCGCCTGAACCGCACCGAGGTCGAACACGGGATGCCTCCCGCACAGGCGGGGACGCCTGTGCCACCGAAGAATCTCCCTACAGCGTAACCGGTCCGGTGCTCAACGGCGATTCCCGATTCCGCTTGCGGGCCGGCCGCCGGGCCGGATAATCAACACTCTCCCCCTACCCGCACCCCTCGCCGAGCGGCCCAAGCCGATGCACCGCCGTCTGCTCACGCCCGCCGTCGGACTGCTACTGTGCGCCCCGCCTGTTCGCGCCGTCGACCCGGCCGACCTCCGGCCGGGCCTGGTGACCATGTTCGCCGACGAGCCGGCCGGGACCACGGTCGCCCGCCTCGAACCGACCGTCGCCCTCCTCCTCGACGCGGGGGCGTCGCCGCACCCGCGGCTGACGGCCGGCAGGCTGGTGGCCTGGAGGGGTTATCTCAACGTCGTCCGGCCCGGGACGTACACCTTCGCGGCCGAGCTGCGGGGCGGCGCCCTCGGGGTGACGATCGACGGCAGGCGGGTGTTCTCGGCGACGGCCGGCGACCGACCGACAGCCGAGGCCGAGCCGGTCACGCTCCCCGGCGGGGTGTTGGCGTTCGAGGCGACGTTCGCCCGGGCTGGCGGACCGGCCCGGGTCGAGCTCCGGTGGGAAGGACCGGGGTTCGTCCGCGAGCCGCTGCCGCACCAGTTCCTCGGCCACCTCCCGGCCGACCGTCCGAAGTCGTTCGAGAAGGACGCCCGGCTCGAACTCGGCCGGTTCCGGCTCGAGGAGCTGGGATGCGTCCGCTGCCACCTGCCGTTCGCCGGCGACAAGATGGCCGCCGGCCTCGCCGACCGTCGGGGGCCAAACCTCACCGGCGTGGCCAAGCGGAGCTACGCCGGCTGGATCGACGCCTGGCTGGCCGACCCGCACAAGCTCCGGCCCGACACGCCCATGCCGAAGCTGTTCACCGACGACGCGGGCGGGGCGGCCGAGCGGTACGCCATCGTCAAGTACCTGGTGTCGCTGGCCGACCGGCCGCTCGCCCCGGCCCGGGCGCCGGCGGTGTCGAACGAGTACCGGCAGAGCATGGAGCGGGGCCGGGTCCTCTACCACGTCACCGGCTGCGCCGCCTGCCACGACGCCCCGCCGACGAAGAAGCCGGCCGACGGCGAAGAAGACGAGAAGCCGCCGCCGAAGCCGGAGGAGTTCGTCTACAGCCTGGGCACGGCCGGCCCGGCGGCCAAGTACCGGCTCGGGGCGCTGGGCAGCAAGTACCGCCCGGACACCCTGGCCGCGTACCTCCGCGACCCGCTCAAGGTCAACCCGTCCGGCCGGATGCCACACATGGCCCTGAAGGTCCGCGAGGCCGAGGACCTCGCCCGCTACCTCTGCCGCGTCACGGACGAGACGCTTTCGACCGGCATGCCCGAGCCGCCGGCCGGCTACGAGAAGTCCGACGCCGAATGGCTCCGGGTCGGCGAGATGTTCCTCATCAGCAAGGGGTGCCTGGGCTGTCACGCGGTCGAGGCCGGCGGGAAACCGGTCCGCGGGACCATGCCGTTCCCGTCCCTGGAAAAGATCAAGAGGCTCCGGGGCGGGCCGGACTGCTTGGCGGAGAAGCCGGACCTGACCCGGTGGCCGGTCTACCAGCTCACCGCCACAGACCGGGAGGCGATCCGGGCCTTCCTGGCCGACGGGTTGGCCGGGGCCGGGTCGCCGTCGCCGGTCCACGCCGCCCGGACCGCCCTTCGCCGCTTCAACTGCCTGAACTGCCACACCAGGGACGGCGAAGGCGGGCTGTCGGCCGAGCTGGCCGAGACGATGCGGCTGATGGAGCGGGCCGAGAACGCCGACGACGTGCGACCGCCGACGCTGGCCGGGATCGGCCACAAGGCCCGGCCGGGGTGGCTGAAGTCGGTGCTGACCGAGGGCGGCCGGGCCCGGCCGTGGGTCCAGTTGCGGATGCCGCAGTACGGCCCGGCCAACGTCGGCCACCTGCCGCACGGGCTGGTCGCCCTCGAAGGGGTCACGCCCGACGACGCGGTCCACGCCGTCAAGCGGACGCCGGAGACGATCGCGGCCGGCCGGGCGATCGTCGGCAAGGGCGGGCTCGGGTGCATCTCGTGCCACGACATCGCCGGCGTCCCGAACACCGGGACTCGCGGCCCGGACCTGGCCACGATCGGCCAGCGGGTGCGGTACGACTGGTACGAGCGGTGGCTGCACCAGCCGCTGCGGATGGCCCCCGGCACCCGGATGCCGCAGGCGTTCGTGGACGGTAAGTCCACGCTCGCCACGGTCCTGGACGGCGACCCGAAGGCCCAGGCCGAGGCGATGTGGGCCTACCTGTCGCTCGGGCCGGGGCTGCCACTGCCCGAGGGCATGGAGCCGCCGAAGGGGCTGCTCCTGGCCGTGGCCGATCGGCCGCAGTTGCTCCGCACGTTCCTGCCGGACGCCGGCACCCGGGCACTGGCCGTCGGCTACCCGGGCGGGGTGTCGCTGGCGTTCGACGCCGACCGCTGCCGGCTGGCCTACGGCTGGGCCGGGAACTTCCTCGACGCCTCGCCGGTCTGGAACAACCGCGGCGGCAACCCGGCCAAGCTGCTCGGGCCGAAGTTCTGGGCCGCCCCGCCCGGCCACCCGTGGGCTTTGACGGCCAACCCGGACGTGCCGCCGGACTTCGCCGGCCGGGCCGACAGCCCGGCGTTCGGGGCGCCCCTGCCGGACGACCCGCCGCGGACCTACGCCGGCCCCCGGGCCGTCCACTTCGACGGCTACCGGCTCGACTCGCTCGGCCGGCCGACGTTCCGCTACCGGTTGGTCGAAAACGCCAACGGGGCCGAGCTGACGGTGCGTGAGACGCCGGTGCCCGTTTCGTCCGGGGTGGCGGCCGGGGTGCGGCGGGTGTTCGCGGTGAAGGCCCCGGCCGGGTATCGGACGTGGTTCCTGGCCGGGGTGGCGACAAAGGAGCCGCGGCTGATCGGGGTCAACGGTCGGTCCCGACCGAGGCCGGGCACGGCGGTCTCGGCCGGGGTTCGGGTGGTCCTGCCTACCGACCACGACACCGCGACCGTCCTCGAAGTGGCCGACGCCCCGGCCGGAACGGAATGGCGTTTCGAGCCGCGGCCCGGCGGCGGGTGGCTCGCCCTGCTCCGATTGCCGGAGGCGAAGACGCCGCTGACGGCGTCGTTCGCCGTGACCATCTGGGGCCTGCCGAAGGACGACGACGAGCTGCTGAAGGGGTTGGTCGGCAAATGACCTCGCCCGCCGACCCGGTCGTCCGGCCCCACCACGGGACGACCCGGCGGCGGGCCGACCGCATCCTCGTTACCGGGCCCGACCCGAACTAGGTTGAACCGGGCAGCGACCGGTACACGCGGGCCGAGGGATTCTCGACGGCCGTTGCGGGGTCACCCGACCTGGGGCTACGGACGCCCGAGCGATATGCCCGGTTGAAGTCGAATAACTTCCCCGACGAGGGCGGGCCTGTCATATTCGAAATTGATGTACCGGGGACGATTGTCGACCTGGTACGAAACCACCCCGAGCAGGGCTTCGCGGCGGCGACGGGTGAAATCCGGTTCGAACTACCCGGCCGGCTCCGCCCGCCGGGTGTCGGGTTGAACGAACTTCTTGCCGCGTGGCCGAACTTGACCAAGCGAGTACTCCCGCTGTGACCCCCACCGACGCCGTGCGAGAGCTGTTTGCGGAGCCCCGCGACCCGGCCGTGGGCCTGCGGCCGCTAGCCGAAGGGCTGCTCTCGATCGCCGGGACGTTGGGCTCGGTCGAGTTGCCGCTGCCGACCCGGCGTTTCGGCCGCCTGTGGTCCCGGCTCGTGCGGCCGGGGGCCGACCTCGGGGGCTTGTCCCGCCGCCTGTTCCGTCCGCTCCTCGCCTACATCGCGGGTCTCGCTGCCGAGGAATGCCGGGCCGAGTTCGACCCGTACCACGGCCGGTACACGCTCGAACGCCCCGGGCCGGACGGCCCGGGGCGGCTCGATGTCCTCATCACCAACACCCCGGGCGATCAGCGGCTGAGGATCGCCCGCATCCCGCTGCCGGCTCCCGCTCCGGACCGTTCGGCCGCCGCCCCCGCCGGGTAACCACCGCCCATGAACGCACCCGCCCACCCTTCCCCGCCGGCCACGGCTTGGCGGATCGGCTTGGCCGTTGCTGTCGCCGGCCTGGCCGCCGCGGCGTACTGGGGGAGCGACGCCGTCGACCCGCGGGTCCGGTCCGGGATGGGCGTCGTCGCCTTCGTCGGACTCGCGTTCGTCTTGTCCCGGAACCTCCGGGCCGTCAATCCCCGGGTGGTGGCCGCCGGGTTCGGGCTGCAACTGACCCTCGCGGCGCTCATCATCCACGCCGAGCCGGTCCGCCGGGCGTTCGACGAGGCCGGCCAACTCGTCACGCTGTTCGTCGGGTTCAGCACCGCCGGGGCCGGGCTGTTGTTCGGTCCGCTGGCGGACCAGAAGCAGATGGCCGGGGCGTTCGGCCCCCGGGGCGGGGTGCCCTTCGCCATCGTCCTGACCGCCACCGTCATCTTCGTCTCGACCGTCTTCTCGGTCCTCTACCACTACCGCATCCTCCAGGCCGTGGTCTGGGTGTTCGCCCGGCTGATGGTGCTGCTCATGGGCCGGCGGGGCGTGAGCGGGGCCGAGAGCCTGTCGGCCGCGGCCAACGTGTTCATGGGCCAGACCGAGGCCCCGCTGATCGTCCGCCCCTACGTCCGGCACATGACCGAATCCGAACTGCTGGCGATCATGGTCGGCGGGATGGCGACCATCGCCGGCGGGGTGATGGCCATCTACATCCAGATGGGGGCCGACGCCCGGGCGGTCCTGGCGACCAGCGTGATGGCCGCCCCGTGCGGACTATACATCGCCAAGATTCTCGTCCCGGAGACCGGCGAGCCGCGGACCCGCGGCCAGGTGTCGCTGTCGGCCGACCGGCTGGACGACCGCCCCGGCGGCCCCGGCCCGGCCGACCCGCCCGCGCCGGCCAACGTGGTCGACGCGGCCGCCGCCGGGGCGTCGGACGGGATGCGGCTGGCGATCAACATCATCGCCATGCTGCTCGCCTTCCTGGCCGTCATCGCGGCCGTTAACTACGGCCTCGGGCGGCTGCACCCGGGGTGGTCGCTGGAAGCCGCCTTCGCCCGGCTGTTCGGGCCGGTCGCGGCCCTGTTGGGCGTCGCCCCGGCCGACGTGCCGAAGGTGGCCGAGCTGCTCGGGATCAAGCTGGTGGCCAACGAGTTCGTGGCCTTCCAGCAGATGACCGGGGCGTACTGGGACCCGGCCGCCGGCGGGGTGGTGGACATGGACCCGCGGTCCTACGCCCTGGCCACCTACGCGCTGACCGGGTTCGCCAACATCGGGTCGATCGGCATCCAGCTCGGCGGGATCGGGGCGATGGCCGAGAACCGCCGGGCCGACCTGGCCCGGCTCGGGGTCCGGGCGCTGGCCGGCGGGTTCCTCGCCACCCTCATCAACGCCGCCGTCGCCGGGCTGCTGATGTGACGCGACGGCGAGCGGCCGGGCGTCAGCCGGCCGGTAGGCGGGTCGGTCTGCGGCCCGAAGGGCCGTTTCCGTCAGCCCAGCCCGAAGGGCTGGGGAGGCGTCCGCGAAAAAACCCGGCCCTGCAAGGGCCGTTACCGGGCCGCGACCACCCGCCGGGCCCGGAACGACCCTTTCAGGGTCGGGGGTTGTTGGGGCACCCGGTTACCCGGGCCTCCGGCCCGGGCTGACAGAAACGACCCTTCGGGCCGGAGATCAGGGCTACCGATCGGGACCACACCCCTCTGGCCGGCCGACGCCGGGCCACCCGTCCCTCGTCCACTCGAACAGCCCGACCGCGTACCCGTCCGGGTCGCGGACGAAAGCTTCGCGGTAGCCCTCGGGGCTGTCCTTGACCGGCACGTCTGCCGACCCGAGCCGTCCGAGTTCCGCGGCCAGGTCCGCCACCTCGAAGTGCAGCGTCACCCCGCCCGGGGCCGGCGCCCCGGCCTTCAGCGCCAGCCGCCCGCCACCGTCACCTTGCAGCAGCGCGAAGCCGTTCGCGGCGTCGAGGAGGAGTACCCGCAGGCCGAGCCGGTCCTGATACCAAGCCAGTGCGGCGGCGAGGTCGGCCACGGCCAGCTCGGTCATGCACAGGGCCGCCACGGCTACCCCCCACGCAGCCGGGGCGGGACCGGCCGGTCCGGGGACGGCGGGAACGGCGGCGGGCGGCCGAAGTTGAGCATGGCCGGCGGCGCCGTCCGCTCGACCGGCGGCCCGGCCGGCGGGTCGGCCCGCCACCGCTTCACGACCCCGTCCCGGCCGACCGTCACCAGCCCGCCGCCGTCCGGCGTGAACTGAACCCTCAACACCCGATCGGCGTGCCCGGTCAGGACGATCCGCTCCTGCCCGGTGTCCGGGTCCCACAGCACCACCGTCCGGTCGGCCCCGCCGCTGGCCAGCGTCTTCCCGTCCGGGGTGAAGCCGAGCGACGTGACCGTGTCCGTGTGCCCGGCCAGGTCGGCCTGGTGGTCCAGCCCGCCGTCCGGCCGGACCCGCCACACCTTGACCAGCCCGCCGGCGTCGGCCGTGGCCAGCCGGTCGCCGCGGGCCGAGAAGGCGGCCGCCGTGACCGCCGCCGGGTGCCAGTCGGGCAGCTCGGCCAGGCGCCGGCCGGCCGGGTCGAGCAGCTTCACCCCCCGCCCGACCCCCAGGGCGATCCGGCCGTCCGGGGCCACCGCCACCGCCCCGACGTTCTCCCCGGGGTGGACCGCCGCCGGCGGCCGGCCGAGCGGCTCGCCGCCGTGGGCCAGCAACATGCGGTGGAAGTCCCACACCCGGACGGCCTCCCGGTCCCGGGTGACGAGGACCCGCCCGGCCGGGTCGACGGCCAGGTGCGTCGCGGCCTGACCGGAGTGGACGCGGAGCGGCCGCTGGGCGAACACCGGCACCCCCGGCGGGTTGTCCCGGCCGCCCCGCGGGCGGAGGAACAGCCGCCACACCAGCAACTCCTTGTCGCCCGCGGCGAGGACCGCCCCGCCGTCCGGGCTGACCGCCGCCGCCCGCACCGGCACCCGGTCGGTGGGGAGGATTTGCAGGGTCCACATCCACAGCGGTCCAACGCCGCCCCGGCCGGGCATCGGCTCGGCCAGTCGGATCACCGCCCGGCCGGCGTCGTCGGCCGCCACGAACGTCCCGCCCATCCCGCCGACCGCGGCGGCCGCCAACAGCCCTTCCCCGCCCTCGGTCAGGTCGCCGTCCTCGCTCGGCCGGGCGACCGCCTGCCAGACCCGGCCGGTCCCGTCCGCCCCGGCCGACACCACCGTCCGCCGGTCGGCCCCGAACGCCAAGCCGCGGACCTCGCCGGCGTGGCCGCGGAGCAGGCCCCGCTCGCGGCCGCCGTCGAGGTCCCACAGCCGGACGGCCTGGTCGGCCCCGCCGCTGGCCAGGACCGTCCCGTCCGGGCTGACCGCCAGGGCGAAGATCGCCGCCGTGTGCCCGGTCAGCCGCCGCACGTCCCGCCAGGTGTCGGTGGCGACCAGCCGGACGGTCGGGGTCATGCCGTTGTTGGCCGCCGCCAGGGTCCGCCCGTCCGGGGTGAAGGCGACCGCCCGGACCGACCCGCCGAACCCGCCGAGTGACCGGACGAGGTCCTTGGTGTCGGCCCGGTGTACGACGACCGCGTCGTCGTCCCCGCCGGTGGCCAACAGCCGGCCGGATTCGGAATACGCCAGGCACCGGATCGGGCCGTCGTGGGCCGGCAAGTCGCCGACGAGTCGCACGTCCTCGCCGCGGGCGTCGGCCAGCCCGACCGAGGCCGGGCCGCCGAACGCCGCCGCGTCGAGCGGGTTCGGCCGCCACCCGCCGAGGTCCCAGAACCGGACGGCCCCGCTCTCCAGCCCGGCCGCCAGCGCCCGCCCGTCCGGGCTGAAGGCGACGCAGTTGGCCGACACCCGGCGGCCGCCCCGCAAGACCAGGGCCGGGGGTAGACTCGCCGGCTGGATCACCGTCTGGAGGAGCGGTACGGCCGACATCGTCCGCCGGGCGGTGTCCAGGACGGCGGCCGGGAACTCCCACACCCGGACGGCCCCGTCCGCCCCGGCGGCCGCCAACGCCCCGCCGTCCGGGCTGAACGCCACCCCGCGGGTCGGCCCCCGGCCGCCGGACAACACGGCCAGGGTCATCCCGGACCGCGGGTCCCAGACGCGGATGTCGCCCCGCTCCCCGGCGGTCGCCACGAACGCCCCGCCCGGGGCGACGGCGACCGCGTTCAGGGCGTCCCCGGGCGGGTGCTGGGCGTAGACCCGGTCCTCGCGGCGGCAGAGCCGGCGGAGGTGGCCCCAGGTGAAGTCCCGGAGGTCGGGCGGGCACCGGCCGGGGTCGTCCAGGAGCCTGGCCGCCCGCGCCGGGTCCCGCTCGGCCAGGGCCGCCACCTGGGCGAGCTGGAGGGCGTAGGCCGCC
>JAIEQN010000972.1 GCA_019747685.1 Gemmataceae bacterium | reverse complement strand
TGGACGCGGAAGCCGCCCTGCGGGTGCTGGCCTACAGCATCCGGCGGTAGATCGGATGTCTTCAACACGGCAAAGGCGTGTCAATGAGCGACGACCTCCCCATCCGTGACCCCGACCAGATTCGGCAGGACTGCGCCCGTAAGGTCCGGGCGGTCGAGATCAGCGAACACTTCCAGGCGATCCTGGGCTGTCTGCTCGCTGAGGACTGGACCACGCCCAGGCTGGTCGAGATGGCCGTGACGCCTGACGGCGCACTCCTCGGTCGGTGCGACGGCCAGCCGGGGTTCTCGACGTTTTTGGGTGCGTCCGCCGACCTCATCAGGAACATCCACGGCGTTGCGCCGGTCGCCGAACTGGATGGCGACGAGATCGGGTACTTGGTCGGCAAGGTCGCCGAGATCAAGCGGCAGGCGAGGTAGCGGGAGCGTGCCAGTGGCCCCCGATCCGCCGTATGCGAGGCCAGCCGACCATGCCGGGTGCAGGCGTCTCTCTCCCCGTTCTTCCCCCTAGCAGCCCGCTGCGGCTGACGCCCACGGACGTTTCGCAGTTCGTCCGCCTGGAGCAGTGCGAGCGCTACCTCCGGTTCCGGCTCGCTGAGCGAGCGGGCCAGAAGTTCATGGAGCAGTACGACGTGATCCCGCAGCGGATCACGCCGCTCCTCTCCCTGTCCGGCAGCACCTTCGAGGAGGGCATCGAGGCCGACCTGTGCAAGCGGTTCCACTCCGTCCAGTTCGCCGCCAAGTATTCACTCGACCACAACCGCCCGGCCAACAACGCCGAGGTCGTGGCCGAGGCCAGAAAGCTCGCCCCCGGCCAATCGGTTCTGCTGTTCCAGGCCCGGCTGGAGGCCGACCTGCACGGCTGGCGGCTGCGGGGCGACGTGGACCTGATGCGGCTGGAGCGGCCACCGGACGGTCCGCTACACGTCCTCATCGGGGACATGAAGTCCACCACCGAGGTCAAGGTCGAACATCGCCTCCAGGTCGCCTTCTACCGGCTCATGCTGGAGAAGCTGCTGGCCGACAGCGGCATCGCCCACGCCACGGTCCAGACCGGCATCCTGTTCCGCCCGCCCGCCGACCCGACGCCGGACGAGGAGGAAGAGATCAGGCCGCTGCGGGATGAGGCTCAGACGGTATTCGGCCTCAAGGACTCGCTGCTGGAGGTCGTCGCCGACCCGGACGCCTACACCCGGTCGGCCCACGACCTCGTGCTGGGCAACGACTCCATCGCCCGTCAGGTGGCCCAGGCCCCGTTCGAGGCGGTCCCGTACAGCCTGTCGTTCAAGTGCGACGGCTGCCTCTACAACGAGTTTTGCATGAAGTGGAGCGCCGAGGCCGAAGACCTCTCGCTGCTCCCGTACATGACCGGGACCGAGAAGGACGCCCTGCGGCGGGTCGGCGTCACCACGGTCAAGGAACTCGCCGCCCTCAAGGACTTCGCCCCCTCGACGGACGGCAAGTCGAACGAACTGGTCCCGGCTCCGGGCCGGGAGGCCCAGGTCCGGCAGATCGCTTCCCTGTGGCCGGTCGGCCCACGGCTCGATGAACTGGTCCACCGGGCCAGGAGCTTCCGCCGCTCCGTCCGCAATGACGGCACGCAGGCGCTCTCGTACATCCCCGGCAAGGGCAACAGCACCCTGCCGGTGTCGAAGCCCGAACTGAACCCGAACCTCGTCACGATCTACCTCGACGCCCAGCAGGACTACCTCGAAGGGCGGGTGTACCTGCTCGGTGCGCTCGTCGTCGCCCGCAAGGACGGTTCCCCGGTCGGCAGGCGGGCGGTGGTTCAACTGACGGACGGCCCGCCCGACACGGCGGCGAACGAGCGGGAACTCTTCCTGAAGTGGACGAAGGAACTGCTGAAGTCGGTCATCGAGATGGCCCAGGGGGACGCCCCGCCCGGCGGGAAGAAGTCGGCCCCGATTCACGTCGTCTTCTTCGACCGCCACGAGCAGCGGGTGATGCTGGAGGCGCTGGCCCGCAACTTCCCGCCGATCCTGGAGGCCACGCCGCCGCTCTACGACTTCCTGACGCAGATCGCCGCCTTCGACTCCCCCATCGCCAGCTTTCTCGATGAGGAGATGCGGACGTTCGAGAACTACCCGATGACGTGCCAGAGCCTTCAGTCGGTGGCCCAATACCTGAAGTTCGACTGGAACGCCCCGCACAAGTTCCGGGACTTGTTCAAGGCCCGGCTGTTCGACAACATCGGGAAGCTCGACATCGACGGGGCCTCCGAGTGGTACACCCGCCGCTCCCGGTTCGCCAGTTCCGTCCCGCTGGAGTACGCCTACGCCGCCTGGGGCCAGTTGCCCAAGCCTGCGGCGGGCAAGCACGACGAGTTCGCCGACTTCCGGGGCGTGACCACGGACCTCCTCACCGCCTTCGAGACGAGGCGGCTCGAAGCCGTCGAACACGTCGCCGGGTCGGTCCAGGGCAACCCGAACACGTCGAAGACGCCGTTCGTGCTGCCCGACCTCGCCGGGTACGAGGACAAGGCCCCCGACCTCGCCCACGCCCTACACGAGTTCGTCACCATTGAGCGGCTGGTGGCGCTAACCGACTGGAAGGCGACCCGCCACGCCCCGCCGGAGCGCCGGGTGCTGATGGGCGACTGCCTGATCGTCCGGTACATCGAGGCGGACCAGGAGCCGGGGGTGGCCGAGCAGAACCGGGAGAACGAGCGGCGGCGGCAGAAGCGGGAGGAGTATGCGGCGGCGTTCCGGGCGGCGAACCCGGACAAGCAGTTCCGGCTGAACAAGGATCAGTCCGCCGAGTGCAAGTGGTCCCCGGAGGGCCTGAAGCTGTGGCTGCGGATCGAGTGCGAGGGGGTGGACTGCGACCTGCACGAGAAGTTGCTGATGCCCACGCTGCGGGACGGCGACCGGCTGGTGCTGTACCCCCGCTGGACCGTGGACGAGCGGCTGCCCAAGGACCAGCAGACGGAGTTCACGCCGACGCCCAAGCAGATGCTCTACGGGCCACGGGCCGAACTCCTTCGCATCGTCGCCACCAAGAAGGACGCCGCCGGGCGGATCACCGAGGCGTTCGCCGAGGTCGAACTGAAGGAGTTCCGTGGCGGGGACTGGTCGAAGCCCTACGTCTTCCCGGCCATCAACCGGACGCTGGAGGCCGACACGCTCTACACGCTCGATCCGTGTCCGAACGAGTGGTACGCCTACTGGTGCGCCCAGGTGGTGAACGGGCTGTGCGACGGGTCGCCGAACGTCCTGTGCGACCGGCTGGTGAAGTTCCCGTCGCCCGGCGACGGGTCCGGGTCGGAGGGGCAGGCGGCGTTCCTGGCCGGGCTGGACGCCTTCCGGGACGCCGGGCTGCTCCATGACTTCGAGACCAGCAAGCGGGAGTTCATCGGCCAGCACGACCGGACGCCGGTGCTGCTCGTCCAGGGGCCTCCGGGGACCGGCAAGAGCTACAGCACCGCCTTCGCCGTCTTCGCCCGGCTCCAGGGGGCGATAAGGGAGAAGCGGCCCTGCCGAGTCTTTGTGTCTTGCAAGACCCACGCAGCGACGGACGTGCTGCTCAAGAACGTGCTGGAGGTCCGTGAGAGGCTGCGGAAACTGCGGGCCGCCGATCCGAAGCTGTTCGCCAAGCACTTCGACGCCCGGCTGCTCGACGTGCCGCTCTACCGGGTCGCCTCGCACGACCCGCCGCCGGACGGCGTGATCCATCTTCTCAAGGACGACGAGAAGGAAGACGACGAGGACTACAACGCCGACGTGATCCAGGAGTCCGAGTGGGTCGTGGTGGGGGCTACACCCGGCGGCATCTACGGGATGCTCAAGAAGAAATGGTCGAAGTGCGTCTTCGGCCACGAACTTTGCGACCTGCTCGTGCTGGACGAAGCCAGCCAGATGAACATCCCGGAAGCGGTCATGGCGGCGCTGCCGCTGAAGGCTGACGCCCCGGTGGTCGTGGTCGGGGACCACCGGCAGATGCCGCCCATCGTGAAGCACGATTGGGACGCCGAGGCCCGCCGCACCTTCCGCCAGTTCCAGGTGTACGAGAGCCTGTTCGACACCCTGCGGGCCAAGCACCCGCCGATCATCCGGTTCGCCGAGAGCTTCCGCCTACACTCGGCGATGGCCGAGTTCTTGCGGCAGGAGGTCTACCGGCACGACGGCATCGCCTACCACTCGAAGAAGCGGGACCGGCTGGACGCCCACCCGGTCGCCGACGACTTGGCGGCGGCGGTGCTGGACCCGGCCTACCCGCTGGTGGTGGTCGTCCACGACGAGGCCGAGTGCCAGATGCGGAACCCGTTCGAGCAGGCGCTCATCGAGCCAATCCTGCGGTCCCTGGCCGACAAGACGAAGCACGGGCTGGACGCCGTGGACGGGCTGGGGATCGTCGTCCCGCACCGGGCGCAGCGGGCGGCGCTCCAGCAGGCGTTCCCGGAGTTGTGCGTCATCGACGCCGCCACCGGGCTGCCGTCGAGGTCGGCCATCGACACGGTGGAGCGGTTCCAGGGCGGGGAGCGGACGGTGATCCTGGTCAGCGCCACCGAGGGCGACCGGGCGTACCTGCTGGCGTCGAGCAAGTTCCTCCTCGACCCCCGCCGCCTGACCGTGGCCCTGAGCCGGGCGAAGCGGAAGATGGTGCTGGTCGCCTCCCGCAGCATCTTCTCGCTGTTCAGCCCGGACGAGGAGACGTTCGCCAACTCGCTGCTCTGGAAGAACCTGCTGCTGCGGACCTGCACGACGCTGCTGTGGGACGGCCAGCGGGACGGCAAGCGGGTGGCGGTGTGGGGCGGGAAGACTGAGGCCGGTGCGGAGGCGTGACAACCGACATCCATGAAGCTCATCTGGCAAGTCGAAGCTGAGGACATCGCACGGGTGAAGGAGTTCTTCGGCCTCCACCGGGACAATGCGTTCGTGAAGATGCGGATCGCCACGAACCTCGCCGACGACAAGCCGCCCGTGACCAAGGCGGCGTTTTGGGAAGTGATGATCGCCTGCCAGCTAACGACCCAGCAGCGATCAGGCCCCGGTAGTCCCGTCACGAGGTTCATCTCTACCAGCCCGTGCCTGCTCGGACACGAACTCTGCCGGGGGCAGGCGGACCTGGACGTGTTCGTGACGAAGGTACTCAGCAACTTCGGCGGGCTGCGGCGGTCCACGACGATTGGCCGGGAGGCGAAGGCCAACTGGACCTACCTCGAAGGCGGCGGGTGGGAGGCCACCCTGTAAATCCTCGAACGGGTGCGGCTCAACCCCAGCCCGGAGACGGAGCGGGACGCCGCCCGGTTCATTGACGAGAACTTCAGCGGCTTCGGCCCCAAGCAGTCTGAGGAACCTGCTGCAAGGGCTGGGGTTGAGCCGCTACGAGGTTCCCATCGACAGCCGAATTACGAAATGGCTGAACGAATTCGGCTTCCCGATCCGGCTGACGGCCAGCGCCCTTGAGCTTCCCCAAGGTTCGTGGACACGAGGTTAGCGGTGTAGACTCCGACCAAGGAGCCCGCCGATGCCTCGGGAGCGCTCGACGGACACGGCCGAGTTCAAGCTCCAGGCCGTCAAGATGATCACCGACCAGAAGCTGTCCGTCGCCGAGGTGGCCCGCCGCCTCGACGTCGGGGAAAACCCCCTCCGCACCTGGAGGAAGGCGTTCGAGGAGCGGGGCGCCGCCTTCCCGGGGCACGGCGGCCCGACCCCGGCCGACGACGAGCCCCGCCGCCTGCGGGCCGAGAACGCCCGGCTGCGGGCCGAGCGGGACCTGCTAGAAAAGGCCGCCGCGTACTTCGCCAGCCCGCCGAGCTGAGCTTCCGGTTCATCGCCGGCCACGCCGGTCAGTGGCCGGTCACCTGGGTGGGCGGGGCGCTGGGGGTGTCGGCCTCCGGCTACTACGCCTGGGCGTCCCGGCCCGGCCGCCCGGCCGAGCAGTGGCGGCGGGAGTTGGTCGGGGCCATCGAGGAGGTCCACGCCGAGGTGAAGCGGCGGTACGGCAGCCCGCGGATGACCGCCGGGCTGAAGGCGCGGGGTCATGCGTGCTCGGAGAACACGGTGGCCAAGCTCAGGAGCGCCCACGGGATCAAGGCGCGGGTGCCGCGGCGGCCCGTCCGCACGACCGGCTCGAACCGCCGCCGGCCGGCGGCGGCGAACCTCCTGGATCGGGGCCCCGGCCCGGCGCGCCCGAGCCAGGTCCGGGGCGCGGACATCACGTACATCCCGACCCGCGAGGGGTGGCCGTACCCGGCGGTGGTCGGGGACCTGTTCGGCCGGATGGTGGTGGGGTGGGCGACGGCCGAGTCGATGGAGAGCCGACCGGTTGTGGATGCCCTGGAGATGGCCCCGGCCCGTCGCCGCCCCGGCGCGGGGCTGTTGGCCCACTCGGGCCGGGGCAGCCGGTCCGCCAGCGACCACTACCGGCGGGTGCTGGCGGCCGCGGGGATCGTGTGCAGCATGAGCGGGGTCGGGCGGTGCTGGGGCAGCGCCCCGGTCGAGCCGTTCTCCGGGCGGCTCAGGTGCGAGCTGGCCCCGGACGGGATGTTCGCCACCCGTGACCAGGCGCGGGTGGTGCTGTTCGAGTACCCGGAGGCGTTCGACAACCCCGGCCGCCGGCACTCGTCCCTGGGGTTCGTCTCCCCGGCCGAGTTCGAGCGGGCGCACGACCAGACCCAACGTTAACTCCGTGCCCACCTTTCGCGGGGAAGATCAAACAGCCCGTCGCAGTGGTACGGGATGCTCCGGTCGTTGGTCCACCGGAGCGTCTGGCACAACGGCTGGTCCGGGTTCGCCGCCTGCCAGCAGTTGAGCAGACCGAACTCCTCAGCGAGCCTCGCCTGGATCGCCAAGTCCTGCTTGCCGGTGGGCCGCTCCGGGCCGGGCCAGTGGCTCACCGTCAGGTTGAAGTCGCCGCCGATCACGACCTCCCGGCCACGGGCGATCTTCCCGATCTCGTCCAAGAGCTTGTTCACCTGCCTCTGGTAGCTCTCCTTCCTCGACGGGGCGTGGACGCTGAACACCAGGAGCGGGTCGGCGACCCCGGCCTGCCAGGACGCCCGGCTGATTTCTGCCCCGACGACCCAGCCGGTGAAGCCGGGGACGGGGACTGGTTTCACCGACCCGGTGCGGGAATAGACGGCGCTGCCCCATCGGTTCTGCTCGACCATCTCCCAGGCGCAGCGGCCCCCGGCGTCGGGGTACATGAGGGGCGGCAGGTGTTCGTGGTGCGGGTACGACTCCTGGACCAGCAGGAGGTCCACGCCGAAGTCCTCGACCATCCTGACCCAATGGACCCGCTGCGAGCCGCCCTTCAGGATGTTGTAGGTGGCGAGTTTCATCGGCTTCCCGGCTCATCGGCCATCTCGTGCGGCCATCGTCTCCGAAGCGGCACCCCGGTAAAATATCCCCTTCTACGTCGCACGACTCAGCGACCCGCCCAGACACGATTGCCGATGAGCGGCGCTGCCCGGCAGCGGACCCGAAGCACTGATGGGAAGACATGGGCGACAACTCGACAAGCAGCGGCGCTGATCCGCTCGCCGCCCTCGCCGGGGGCGGCGAGATGGGGCGGCGCATCCGGGCGTTCGACTGGTCCGCCAACCCGCTCGGCCCCGTCGAGGGGTGGCCGCAGAGCCTCCGGTCGGCTCTGAGCATCTGCCTGAACTCGAACTTCCCGATTGCAATCTATTGGGGGGCCGATCTGGTCCTCCTCTACAACGACGAGTGGAGTCCGATCCCCGGCGAGAAGCACCCGTGGGCGCTGGGCCGACCGGCCCGGGAGGCGTGGCCGGAAATCTGGCACATCATCGAGCCGCTGTTCCAGAAGGTGATGGCGACCGGCGAGGCCACCCGCAGCCGGGACCAACTCCTGCCGATGCACCGACACGGGTTCACCGAGGAGTGCTACTTCGACTACACGTTCAGCCCGATCCGGGGCGAGGGCGGACAGGTCGAGGGCGTCTTCAACGCCGTCCTCGAAACCACCACACGGGTCATCGGCGAGCGGCGGCTGCGGACCCTGCGGGAGTTGGGGGCGTGGAAGGCGGGAGAAGCCCGTACCGCCGAGGAAGCGTGCCGGACGGCCACGCACACCGCCGCACAGAACCCGCACGACCTCCCGTTCACCCTCCTGTACCTGTTGGACGGGCGGGGGGCGACCCTCGCCGGGCTGACCGGGCTGGGCCGGGACACGACGGCCAGTCCCGCCGCCGTCGAACTCGACTCGCCGGACGCCCCGTGGCCGTTCCGCCCCGTGGCCGAGACGGGCAAGCCGGTCCAGGTCGATGACCTCCCTGCCCGGTTCGGCCAACTTCCCGGCGGCGCATGGCCGGAGTCGTCAGAACGGGCGGTGGTCCTGCCGATGGCGAGGCCCGGCCAGACCGACGTGGCGGGGTTCGTGGTCGCCGGGGTCAGCCCCCGGCTGAAGTTGGACGACGACTACCGGGGGTTCCTCGACCTCCTAGCCGGACACGTCGCCGCCGCCGTCGCCAGCGCACGGGCCTACGAGGAGGAGCGGAAGCGGGCCGAGGCCCTGGCCGAGTTGGATCGGGCGAAGACGGCATTCTTCTCGAACGTCTCCCACGAGTTCCGCACCCCGCTGACGCTCATGCTGGGGCCGGTCGAGGACGCCTTGGCGGACACTCAGAGCGGCCTGCCCCCGGCCCAGCGGGAACGGGTCGAGGTCATCCACCGCAACGGCCTGCGGCTCCAGCGGCTCGTCAACGCCCTGCTCGACTTCTCCCGCATCGAGGCCGGGCGGGTGCGAGCCACGTTCGAGCCGACCGACCTTGCCTCGTACACCGCCGACCTCGCCAGCAGCTTCCGGTCGGCCTGCGAGAAGGCCGGGCTGACCCTGACGGTGGACTGCCCGCCCCTCGGCGAGCCGGTGTTCGTGGACCGGCAGATGTACGAGAAGGTGGTCCTCAACCTGCTCTCCAACGCCTTCAAGTTCACCCTGGAGGGCGGGATCGCCGTCACCCTGCGCCGGGCGGGCAACTCTGTCGAGCTTCGGGTCCGGGACACCGGCACGGGCATCCCCGCCGCCGAGATGCCGAGGCTGTTCGAGCGGTTCCACCGGGTCGAGAACGCCCGTGGCCGCACCCACGAGGGGAGCGGCATCGGGCTGGCGCTCGTGCAGGAACTCGTGAAGCTGCACGGCGGCTCGATCACCGCCGAGAGCGAGGTCGGCAACGGGACCACGTTCGCCGTCACGTTCCCGCTGGGGGCGGACCACCTGCCCCGTGAGCGGGTCGGCACGGGCCGCACGACCGCTCCCACGGCGGGGGCGACTCCGTTCGTGGAGGAGGCGCTGCGGTGGCTGCCCGACGCCGGTGGGCCGGACGACCCCGGCCCGGAACTCCCGGAGCAGCCGAACGACCTGTCGGACGCCCCTCTGCGGGCCGACGCCGAGCGGTCCCGTGTGCTGGTGGCCGACGACAACGCCGACATGCGGCAGTACGTCCAACGGTTGCTGTCCGGGGCGTTCACGGTCGAGGCGGTGGCGGACGGGGCGGCGGCGCTCGACGCCGTGCGGCGGGAGCGCCCGGAGTTGGTCCTGTCCGACGTGATGATGCCCCGGCTGGACGGGTTCGGGCTGCTCCGGGAACTCCGGGCCGACCCGACGACGGCGGGCGTCCCGATCATCCTGCTGTCCGCCCGTGCGGGCGAGGAGAGTCGGGTCGAGGGGGTCGAGGCCGGGGCCGACGACTACCTCGTGAAGCCGTTCAGCGCCAGGGAGCTACTGGCCCGTGTAACCGCCCAGGTCCAGATGGCCCGGCTGCGGCGGGAGGCCCAGGATGCCGTCCGCCGGAGCGAGGAGCGGTTCCGGCTGTTCATGAACCACAGCCCGACCACGGCCTACATCAAGGACGCCGAGGGCCGCTACGTCTTCGTGAACCGCACCGTGGAGCGGCAGTTCAATCGCCCACTGGCCGAATGGGTGGGGAAGACGGACGCCGACCTGTTCCCGCCCGACGAGGCCCGGCTGGTCCGCCGGAACGACCTCAGCGTGATGGCGTCCGGCACGACCGCCGAGTTCGAGGAGGCGTCCACCCGCCCGGACGGGGTGCGGCACTACTTGTCGTTCAAGTTCCCCCTCCCGGACGGGGGGGGGCGGCTGCTCCTGGCCGGGATGTCCCTCGACATCACCGACCGCAAGCGGGCCGAGGACGAGCGGGAGCGGTTCTTTGCGGTCGGGGCCGACCTCCTCGTGGTCGCCGGGGCGGGCGGGTACTTCAAGCGGGTCAGCCCGGCGTGCGAGGCCACCCTGGGCTGGACACCCGCCGAACTGACGGCCCGCCCGTGGGCCGAGTTCCTGCACCCGGACGACCGGGCGGCGACCGTCGAGTTGGACGGGCAGGTGCTTCAGGGTCGAGAGGTCTTGTCCTTCGAGAACCGCTACCGGCACAAGGACGGGTCGTACCGCTGGCTCAACTGGCGGGCGAAGCCGTACCCCGCCGAGGGCCTGATCTTCGCCGGGGCCTCCGACATCACCGAGCGGAAACTCGCCGAGCAAGGACTGCGGGAGGGCGAGGCCCGGTTCCGCCAACTCGCCGACGCCATGCCGCAGATCGTCTGGACCGCCGGGCCGGACGGCGAGATCGACTACCTCAACCGCCGCTGGACGGAGTACACCGGGCAGCCGCAGGCGGTCGGGAACGCCGGGTGGGGCCGTGTCCTCCACCCGGACGACGCCCCGCAAGCCAACGACCGCTGGGCGGCGTCCCGGCGGGGCGGGGAGCCGTTCGAGATGGAGGTCCGGCTGCTAGACCGCCGGGAGCAGGCGTACCGCTGGCATCTCATCCGTACCGTGGCCGTCAAGGACGGGGCGGGGCGGGTGGCCCGCTGGTTCGGGACGGCCACCGACATCGACGGGCAGAAGCGGGCCGAGGCGTCGTCCCGGTATCTGGCCGAGGCCAGCGCCGCCCTGGCGGGCGTGGTCGATTACGAAAGCACGTTGCAGAAGGTGGTGAACCTCGCCGTCCCGTACTTCGCCGACTGGTCCGCCGTGGACGTGGCGGATGGGGGCGGGAGCCTGCGGCGGCTGGCCGTCGCCCACCAGGACGCCGCCAGGGTCGCCCTCGCCCACGAGTTGATGCGGGACTACCCGCCGGACCCGGACGCCCCGACCGGCGGGTACGCCGTCCTCCGCACGGGCAGGCCGGAACTCGTCGCCGACATCACCGACGACATGTTCGTACACGGGGCGAGGGACGAGCGCCACCTGGGCCTGATCCGGTCGCTGGGGCTGCGGTCGTACATCGGCGTCCCGCTCGTCGTGTCCGGCACGCCGCTCGGCGTCCTCACGTTCGCCACCGCCGAGTCGGGCCGCCGGTACACCGAGGCCGACCTCGCCCTGGCGACCGACCTGGCGCACCGGGCGGCGGTGGCGGTCGAGAACACCCGGCTGTACCAGGCGCTGCGGGACGCCGACCGGCGGAAGGACGAGTTCCTGGCGACGTTGGCCCACGAGCTGCGCAACCCGCTGGCCCCGATCCGCAACGGGTTGCAGATCATGCGGCTGGCGAAGGGCGGGCGGGAGGCGGTCGAGACGGCCCGCACCATGATGGAGCGGCAGGTCGGGCAGATGGTCCACTTGGTCGATGACCTGCTCGACCTGAGCCGCATCAGCCGGGGCAAGATCGAACTCCGCAAGGAGCGGGTCGAACTCGCCAAGGTGTTGCAGCAGGCGGTCGAGACGAGCCGCCCGCTGATCGACGCCAGCGGCCACGACCTCGCCATCGACCTCCCGCCGCAGCCGGTGTTCGTGGACGCCGACGTGACCCGGCTGGCCCAGGTGTTCTCGAACCTGCTCAACAACGCCGCCAAGTACACCGAGCGGGGCGGGCGCATCCGCCTGTCGGCCCAGCACCGGGGCCACGAGGCGATCATCTCCGTCCGGGACACCGGCATCGGCATCCCGGCGCACATGCTCCCGCACGTCTTCGAGATGTTTACGCAGGTGGACCGGAACCTGGAGCGGTCGCAGGGCGGGCTGGGGATCGGCCTGTCCATCGTCAAGCGGCTGGTCGAGATGCACGGCGGCGGCGTCACCGCCCGGAGCGACGGCCCCGGCATGGGCAGCGAGTTCGTCGTCCGCCTGCCGGTCGTCCTGTCGGTCGTGCCGCCGCAGGACGAGGAGGGCGAGGCGACCCGGCCCACGGCCCGCCGCCGCATCCTGGTGGTGGACGACAACGTGGACGCAGCCATGAGCCTTGCGATGATGCTCGACCTCATGGGGAGCGAGGCGAGGACGGCGCACGACGGGGTGGAGGCGCTGGACGTGGCGGCGGCGTTCCGGCCCGACCTGATCCTGCTCGACATCGGGATGCCGAGGATGAACGGGTACGACACCGCCCGACACATCCGGGAGCAGGCGTGGGGCAAGGGGGTGGTGCTGGTGGCCCTGACGGGGTGGGGCCAGGACGAGGACCGGCGCAAGTCCAAGGAGGCCGGGTTCGACGCCCACATGACCAAGCCCATCGAGCCAGCGGCCCTGGAGAGACTGCTGGCGAGCCTGAAGACGGACACCGCTTGAGGCCCGCACCATGCAAACCATCGAACTGGCGGACGGCGGGCTGTTGCTCTACGACGATGCCTTCCTGCCGCCCGACCTCGCCGGGCGGTACTTCATCGAGTTGCGGGACACAGCGCCGTGGGAGCAGAAGAAGGCGTCGTTCGGCCTATAGTGGACCCCGAAAACTGGACCGCCGGTTAAGCTAACCCCGGCGGACCAGGAGAGGGGAACCGATGGCGGGCAA
>JAIEQN010000545.1 GCA_019747685.1 Gemmataceae bacterium | reverse complement strand
CCGCCGCCTGGCAGCAGCGGCGGTTCGTCCGGACGCTCGGGCCGGACGAGCTGCCGCCGCACTACCGGACGGGGATCGGCCCGGCGGTCGCCCTCGGGGTGGCCGCGGCCGGGGTGGTGCTGGCGGTCGAGCTGGTCCTTTGAGCAGCCGGCAGTGGGCAGAAAAGCAAGACCCCCGGCTTGTGGCCAGGGGTTGGATGCAGCCTCGGTCGGTTTCTGCCCACTGCCGGCTGCCGATCAGCCCTCCGGCTCGGCCACGGTCCGGCCGTACCGGGCTAGGAGCATCTGGACGGCCTGGATCGTCTGCCACTCGGCGAACCCGATGCGGATCTCGGTCCCGTCCTCGTTGGCGTCGATGTTCTCGACCGCCGAGGTCAGCCCGCGGTGGAGGTAGTCGAAGATCTCCGCCAGCCGGGCCGCCTGGGCCGGGGACAGCTTGTGCGGCAGCGGCGGGACGGCGTCGTCGAAGGCGGTCCACGACCGGCCGGCCGGCTCGCCCTCGGCCGCCCGGGCGGCGACCGCCAGCCGGCCGGCGGCGGCCAACTCGTCGGCCCGGACGGTCTGGGCCCCGGCCCCGCCGGCGGCCGGCACCACCGCCGCCTTCCGGGCCGCGATCTCCTCCATCGTCCCGAACAGGAGCATGCTCCGGCCGATGGCCACCTGGTCCCCCGGCCTCAGCCGACGGATCTGCACCGCCGCCCCGTTTACACGGGTCCCGTTCGTACTATCTAAATCTGTTAAGAGTATGTCCCCGTCCTCGGCCTGGATCTTGGCGTGATACCGGCTGACCCGCTCGTCGTTGAGCCGCAGCGCGTTCCCCTCCTCCCGGCCGATGGTGACCGGGACCGCGAGGTCGCGGAACACCCGCCCCTTGTCCACCCCTTCGAGGACCAGGAAGGTGACGGTACGCATCGGACTCCCTTGGGGCGGCGTGCCCGGGGCGGGTGGGCGAGGCCGGTGGTGTGGTATAGCACACACCGCCGGCCGGGGCGGCCCCCGCCCGGGCCGGCCGCAACGTGGATTCTCTCCGGTCCGTCCCGGCCGATCAAGACGGCCCGCACCGGTTTCCGGCCATTTCCCACGCCCGGGAAACTGCCGCCGCCGGGTCCGGGCCGTCGGCCGCCACCGGGACCAGCGCCGGCAGGTGCCGGAACCAGGTCAACTGCCGCTTGGCGAACTGCCGGGTCCGGGTCCGGATCAGCTCGGCCGTCGCCTTCAGGTCGGTCCCCTGGCCGTCGAGTTCGGCCAGCAGCTCGCGGTAGCCGACCGCCTGGGCCGCCTCCCGGCTCGGGGGCCGGGGCAACTCCCGCAGCCGCCGCACCTCGTCCCGCCACCCGGCCGCGAGCATGGCGTCCACCCGGAGGTTGATTCGATCGTACAGAACTTCGCGGGGCAGTTCCAGTACGACGGCGGGAATTTTGGCGGGGGGCGGTACGGAAGCCCCCGGGCCGGCGAACCCCGGGGTGTCCCACGTCCCCTGCCAGGCCGAGATCGGCCGCCCGGTCAGTGCCTGCACTTCGAGTGCCCGGACCACCCGGCGGATGTCATTCGGGTGCAGCCGGGCGGCGGCCCGGGGGTCAACCTCCGACAGTCGGGCGTGTAGGGCCGCGTTCCCTTCCTGCTCGGCCTCAGTTTCGAGGCGACGCCTGAGGGCCCGATCACCCGGCGGCCCGGGGAACAGGCCGTGGAGCAGGGCCTTCAGGTAGAACGGGGTGCCGCCGACGATCAGCGGCCGGCGACCCCTGTGTACGATTTCGGCGCACGCCCGGGCGGCCCGGTCGAGCCACCAAGCGACCGTGGCCCCGTCCCACGGGTCGAGTTCGTCGACCAGGTGGTGCGGCACCCGGCGCCGCTCGGCCGGGGTCGGCTTGGCGGTGCCGATGTCCATCCCGCGGTAGACGGTCATCGAGTCCATCGCCACGACCTCGCCGCCGAGCCGGTCGGCCAGCTCCAGGGCGAGGGCCGTCTTCCCGCTGGCCGTCGGGCCGGTCAGGATCAGGGCGTGGTCGAAGGCGGACATCAGCACGTCAATCCGAAGCACGGCACGGAAGCGGCCGGGGTCGGTGTATTATTCCGGATTTCGTGCTTCGGGCTTCGGGCTTTCGCCGAGCGGGTAGATCAGGAACGTCCGGGTCCGGCCGACCGGCTCCCGGGCCCGCAGCCACCGGGCGGCCGCGGCCGACGCCGGGGTGATGTCGGCGTTCCCATGCACGGCGGTGACGGAGACGGCCAGGTAGCCGTCGGCCCCGGCGGCGGACACCGGGGCGAAGCTCAGGTTGACGGGCCGGAACGGCGGGTACAGGACGTTCGGGTCGGTCCCGTAGTACCAGACGGCCAGCGGCCGGCCGCCGCCGTGCGCGGCGTGCCACGCCCGGAGTTCGGGCAGCCCCTGGCCCCAGTCGTAGTTCGAGTCGTGCAGCCGGGTGTAGCCGGCCTCGGGGCCGCCCCAGAGGGCGTTGAAGAACCCCAGCCCGTGCGGCCAGACCCGGAGGGAGGCGGCCGCCGTCGCGGCGAGCGCGAGGGCGGCGAGGAGGGGGAGGAAAACAGACCCCTCCCCCCGGCCCCCTCTCCCTCCGGGGGAGGGTGAGGAAGAGGCTGGTTCGTCTTTCCCCCCCTCCCTTCTCAGGGGAGGGGGCCGGGGGGAGGGGTCCCGTCGGAGTAGGGCCACCGCCACCGCGACGTAGCCCGTGGCCATCAGCGTCAGCATGAACCGGATGCCGATCTGGACCCGGCAGTTCAGGCTGAACAGGAGCAGCACCAGGGCCACCCAGCCGACCGGCGACAGCAGCTCCCGCGGCCGCAGGACGAGCGCGGCCAGGAGCAGGACGAGGGCGGGAACCGGCACCTTCATCGACAGGGCCAGCGGGAAGTACGCCCAGTAGGCCCGCGGGTGCCACTCGCCCAGCAGGTACGTCCCGTGGCCCCGCATGTTGTGCTTGATCTGCTGGACGAGGGCCTCGCCGGCGTTCGGGAAGATCGTGAGCGACCGGCTGAGCGGGGCCATCACCCCCCTCGCCGGCCCGTCGGGGAGGGAATCCGCCCAGTCCACGAACGTCGGCTCGGCCCCCCAGTCGCTGCCGGTGTAGGCGAAGACGAGGGCGAAGCCGATCAGGAGAACGCCGGCCAGGTCCTTCCGCAGCCCGAAGGTGGCGTGCCACAGGTGGGCCAGCTTGCCGCGGAGGGTCGAGCCGGCCGGCGGGGTCAGCTCGCCCGTCCGGTACAGGTGACACAGCCCGAGGGCCAGCATGGCCTGCACCCCGAACACCATCCCGCTCGCCTTGGCCAGGGTCGCCAGCCCGTAGCAGACGCCCGGGACGGCCACCCGCGGCCACCAGCCCCGGCCCCGGCCGCGGTGGAAGTGGTAAACCAGGGCGAGCATCAGGGTGACGACCGAGATGTCGGTCGTGGCCAGGGCCGCGTGGGCCAGGAAGTTCGGGTCGCACCCGACCAGCCCGGCGGCCAGCCGGCCGGCCCACGGCCCGCCGAACGCCCGGCCCAGCAGCAGGGCGTAGACGAGCAGCCCCCACCAGAAGACGAGGTTCGCCGCCCGGGCCACCGGCAGGATGACGTCGATGTCCTTGTACTGGTGGAACGGCCCGCCCCGGGCCTGTTCCCAGAGATAAATCGGCAGCGTCTGAACATCGACCGGCAGCGGCATGCACCCGGCCGTCATGAGGAGCTTGTTGCTCCCGGTCCGCCAGGCGGTCAGCCCGGCGTTCAGGTGGTGGGGCTCGTCGAACGTGGCCCCGAGTCGGGCGGCCGCCGTCAGACACCACGCCGATGACGCCGCCCCAAGGAGGAGCAGCCAGACGGCATCGACCCACCACCCGGACCGACCCATCGTCCGCCTCCGCCCTGCCCTGTCCGCCGGGCAAGTTGGGCGAGATAACGAACCCGTCCCGCCCCGGCAAGACGGACTCCCCGCCCCTGAGCCGCAAGCCCGTGCCCTCAACTCGAAACTTGAAACTTCACACTCGAAACTCCGACATGTCCCCGCCCGGCGTCGAAGTCCTCAACCCGCGGGTCCGCCGGGGGTCGTTCCGGGCCGCCCTATTCGACTTCGACGGGACGCTCTCGCTCATCCGGGAAGGCTGGCCCCGGGTGATGGTCGGGATGATGGTCGAGCGGCTGCGGGCGCTGAACCTCGCCCCGGAACCGGACGAAGAGTTGTGGGGACTGGTGGAGCGGTTCGTGATGGCCCTGAACGGCCACCCGACGGCCGTGCAGATGGCCCGGTTCGCCGACGAGGTCGAGGCCCGGGGCGGCGTACCCGACGCGCCGGCCGCCTACCTGCGGGAATACCTGGACCGGCTGATGGCGGTGGTCGGCGGGCGGTGGGACGCCCTCACGTCCGGCCGCACCTCGGCGGCCGAGTGGGTGGTGCCGGACACCCACGCCGTCCTGGCGAACCTGGCCCGGCGGGGCGTGCCGCTCGTCCTGGCCAGCGGGACCGACCGGGCGGCCGTCCGGCACGAGGCCGGGCTGCTCGGGGTGCTGGCCCCGTTCGGGGAACACGTCTACGCCCCGGCCGACAACGACCCGACGTTCACCAAGGGGCAGGTGGTCGACGACATCGTCCGGTCGCTCGGGCTGCGGCCCGGCGAGCTGCTCGGGTTCGGGGACGGGGTGGCCGAGTGCTACGAGGTCAAGCGGGCCGGCGGGGTGATGGTCGGGGTGGCGAGCGTCGAGCACGGCCAAACCGGCGTCGAGCCGGGGAAGCGGGCCCGGCTGGCGGCCGCCGGGGCGGACCTCGTCATCCCCGACTTCGCCGGCCAAGCCGCGCTGGTGTCCTGGCTGTGGGGGGAGGTAGAATGACCAAGTCCGCCGAGGAGGGCGAAAACGAGATCACCCGCGACCTGAAGCGGCAGATCGGTCGGGCGGGGGTCGATGTCTGCGCCCGCCTCCGGGCGATGCGGAAGGACGCCGAGCGTCGGCGGGACAAGGCCGCGGTCCGGCAGATCGTCGAGGCCGAGAAGTACTTCGGGTGCCGGAACCAGCGGAAGCGAGGCCGCCGATGAAGACCCGATACGCCGCCCACATCATCATGGCCGTCCGCTACCGGGACCCGCCCCAGGACACGATCCCGCTGTACGAGAACGTCGTCCTGGTCGAGGCCGAGACCGGCGAGGAGGCCGAGCGGGCGGCCGAGGAATACGGCCGGGCCGAGGCCGCCGACCCCGACCCGTCGTTCCGGTGGGGCGACCGCCCGGCGTACTGGGAGTTCGCCGGGGTCCGCAAGCTGATCGAGTTCCGGGAGTCGATGCCGGAGTTCGACGGCGATCCGGTCCTGGCCCGGACGGAGATGACCTACTCGCAGATGCGGGTGCGGTCCGAGGACGACCTGAAGAAGCTCGTCGAGGGCGAACCGGTCGAGGTGGTTTACGAGGAGTGAAATGGAGTTCCCCATGCCGTACCCCCAATTCGACCGGTCGAAGCTGCTCATCAAGCCGCTGGCCGACCGGCAGCACGACCTGACCCTCGACATCCTCCAGCCGCTCGACGGGCCGCCGACCTTCGACCACCCGTCGATCCCCGCCATCGGCCGGCGGCTGGTCGAGGCCCGGGACCGCGGGGCCGCCCGCGTCCTGATGATGGGGGCGCACGTCCTCCGGGCCGGCACCCAGCGGCACCTGATCGACCTGATGGAGCGGGGCCTCGTCACCCTGATCGCCATGAACGGGGCCGGGCCGATCCACGACTGGGAGTTCGCCCGGATCGGGGCCAGCACCGAGAGCGTGGCCCGGTACGTGTCGTCCGGCGAGTTCGGCCTGTGGCGGGAGACCGGCGAGATCAACGACGCCCTGACCAAGGGCGTCCGGGACGGGATGGGCTACGGCGAGGCGGTCGGCCGGGCCGTCGCCGACGGCCTGTTCCCGTACAAGCACGCCTCGGTGCTGGCCGCGGCGTACCGCCTCCGCGTCCCGGTGACGGTCCACATCGGCATCGGCTACGACATCATCCACGAGCACCCGAACGCCGACGGCGGGGTGCTGGGGCGCGCCAGCTACACCGACTTCCTCGTCTTCGCCGAGCACATCAAAAAGCTCGAAGGCGGGGTGATGCTCAACTTCGGCACCGCCGTGATGGGGCCGGAGGTGTACCTGAAGGCCCTGGCGATGGCCCGGAACGTGACCCACCAGAAGGGGGAGCGGATCGCCAGGTTCACCACCGCCGCGTTCGACCTCGTCCCGCTGGACGACGACTACCGCCGGCAGGCCCCGAAGACCGACCCGCGGTACTACTTCCGGCCGTGGAAGACGATCCTGGTCCGGACCGTCGCCGACGGCGGGGAGAGCTTCTACGTCCAGGGCGACCACAAGGACACGGTGCCCGCGGTCTGGCGGGCCGCGGTCCGGGCGGCCGGCGGGTAGGCCAGCGACCCCGTTGGTTTGGTTCGGCGGCACGCCCACCCTGCGGCCGAACCAATGAAATTGGTCGGACCGACCGACGCGCGATCGACATCCGGACCCTGGGTTTCCAGGGAATCGAACGCGGCCGGGGGCGGCTCCCCGCCCAATCGAGCCAAAACCAACTGGTTATGATCACCACCGCCCTCATCGACCACACCCTCGCCGCCATCCCGGACCGGACGGTCGGGCTGCTCGGCGACCTGTTCCTCGACCGCTACCTGGACATCGACCCGGCCCGGGACGAGCCGTCGGTCGAGACCGGGCTGACGGCCTATCAGGTGGTCGGGGTGCGGTCGTACCCCGGGGCGCTGGGGACGGTGCTGAACAACCTGGCGGCCCTGGGGGTCGGACGGATCGTGCCGGTCAGCGCGATCGGCGACGACGGCGAGGGCTACGAGCTGCGGCAGGCGCTGGCGGCCGTCCCGGCGGTGGACGCGGCCGGGGTGTTCGCCGCCCCCGGCCGGCGGACGCCGACCTACACCAAGCCGATGTACGGTGACAAGGAGCTGAACCGCCTCGACATCAAGAACCGCACCCCGACCCCGGCCGCGGTCGAGGATCGGGTGTTGGAGCTGTTGGACGCGGTCTGGCCGCGAGTGGATGCCCTGATCGTGCTCGATCAGGTGAGCGAAGAGGACTGCGGCGTCGTCACGGCCCGGGTCCGGGACCGGCTCGCGGAACTCGGCGGGCGCGACCCGGGCAAGTTCGTCCTGGCCGACAGCCGGGAGCGGATCGGCCGGTTTCGGAACGTCTGCGTGAAGCCGAACGAGGCCGAGGCGGAGCGGATGGACATACCGATGGTCAGCTCCGCTGATCCCTATACGCAGATCCGCCGTCACGTCGGCGGGACCGTGTTCCTCACGAACGGCGCAGCGGGAATCTACCTGGCCGATGATCCCGCGGCCGTCAACGCGAAGCGCATCCCCGCCTACCCGGTGTCCGGGCCGATCGACGTGTGCGGGGCCGGGGACAGTTGCTCGGCCGGGATTACCTGCGCGATGATGGCCGGGGCCACGCACGAGCAGGCGGCCGCGTTCGGCAACCTCGTCGCGTCGATCACGATTCAGCAGATCGGCGTTACCGGGACGGCCTCGCCCGAACAGGTCCGCGCCCGGTGGCGCGAAGTGTCCGCCGAGCGGGGGCGTCAGCCCCCTGAGCGGTCGCAAGGCTCAGGGGGCTGACGCCCCCCGCTCGGCGGGCAATACACCATCCTCATGCCCCCCGACTCGCCGCCCGCCGCCGGCTGGCTCAACCGCACCGTCGTCGGGGCCGGGCTGACCAGCTTCCTGGCCGACGTCGGCTACGAGATGGCCACCGCCGTGCTGCCGGCGTTCGTCCGGCTGCTCGGGCTGCCGCCGGAGCTGGTCGGCCTCGTCGTCGGGGCCATCGACGGCCTCGCCGACCTCCTGGCCAGCGCCTTCAAGCTCGGGGTCGGCTGGTACTCGGACACGATCGGCCGCCGCAAGGCGTTCGTCGTCACCGGGTACGCCCTGACCGGGACGGCCTTCGCCCTGTGCGCGTTCGCCGTCGGCTGGCCGCTGGTGATGCTGGCGAAGGCCCTGGCCTGGGTCGGCAAGGGCATCCGCGGGCCACTGCGGAACGCCATCCTGGCCGATGCCGTCGACCCGCGACACCGCGGCAAGGCGTTCGGCTTCCACCGGGCCGGCGACACCCTCGGGGCGATCCTCGGGCCGCTGCTCGGGGCGGCCGTCCTCGTCGGGCTGCCGGCCCACTGGTTCGCGTCGGCCGACGAGCCGTACCGGCTCGTCTTCCTCCTCACCCTCGTGCCCGGCATCGGCTCGGCCGTCGTCTTTGCCACCCTGATCCGCGAGCGGCGGTTCACCCCGAAGCCGGGGCTGCGGCTGGGGGCGTCGGTCCGGGCGCTGCCCGCGAGCTTCCGCCGCTACCTCGTTGGGGTCGGGCTGTTCGGCCTCGGCGACTTCTCCCACACCCTCTTGATCCTGGCCGCGACGGTGTTGCTCGTGCCCGGACACGGCGAGCAGGCCGCGGCGGCGTGGGCCATGACGCTCTACGCCTGGAAGAACGCCGTCGGGGCGGCGGCCGCGTTCCCGGCCGGGTGGCTGGGCGACCGGCTCGGGCACCGGCCCGTGCTGGCCGGCGGGTACGCGGTCGGGGTGCTGACGGCCGCGGGGTTCGCGGGGCTGTTCGTCACCGGGACGACGAGCCTGGGCTGGCTCGGGGTGCTGTTCGCCCTGGCGGGGGTGTACCTGGCGGCGGAGGAGGCGCTCGAGCCGGCGATGGCGGCCGACTTGGTCCCCGACCCGGCCACCCGGGGGACGGCGTTCGGGGTGTTGGCCGGGGTGAACGGGGTGGGCGACTTCGTGGCCAGCGTCGGCGTCGGGGCGCTGTTCGCCGCCGGGCCGGAGGTGGGGTTCGGGGCGGCCGCCGTGCTGATGGCGGCCGGGGCGGGGTGGGTGGCGGTGATGAAGCCGGGCGAGCCCCGGGCGTGAGCGTGGCGAGCCGGGAGCGTGAGCGACCGGGGGGCCCTTCCACCGGGAGCGCACGCTCCCGGCTCGCCGGGTCGGGTCACTCCCCCCCGTCTTGCAACGCTACCCCCTTGGCCGTCTGCCGCTTGCCGTCCCGGACGTAGGCGATGTCCACCTTCAGCCCGGCCTTGGTCTGCTGGACCATCCGGACGAAGTTCTGGGAGCTGGCCGGGACCGCCCGGCCGGCGAACTCGACGATCACGTCCCCCCGCTTCAGCCCGGCCTTCGCGGCCGGCATCCCGGGGACGACCTCGACCACCCGGACGCCCCGCCCGGCCGGCACCCCCTCCTCGCGGTCGAGGTCGACGTTGGCCGGCTCGACCGTCACCCCGAGCCGGGGCTTGGCCGGGGGTGGCAGGTCGAACCCGCCGAGGCCGCCGAGCCCGTTCAGGTTGTTGAGCCCGCCGAGGGCCTCCAGCCCGGGCAGCAGGGCCGCCCCGCCCTGGCCGCCGAGGGCCTTGGCCAGCAGGTCCTGGGCCTCCTTCCGCAGGGCCTCGACCGCCTTCTCGTCCACCGGCTCCTGGGACGCGAGCATGGTCGCCTTCAGGAGCAGCTCCTGGGCCTTGAGCAGGTCGGCCGGGTCGACCTGACCGCCGCCGCCGAGACCGCCGAAGCCACCAAGACCGCCCGGCGGCAGGGCCAGCCCGCCGAGGCCGCCCAGCCCGCCGAGCAGGTTCGGCGGGTTCGGGACCTGCATGAGCGGGTCGGGCTGGCGAAACGGTTCGGGCGGCCGGCCCGGCCGCGGGGCCGGCTCGGGGGCGGCCTTCGGCCGGGCCCAGGCCCGCCCGGCCAGGGCCTTCTCCAGGGCCTCCAGCCTGGCCCGGATCTCGTCCACGTTCTCGCCCTTCTTGGCGGCCTCCTCGACGGCGGCCCGGAGGGCGGCCAGCTCCGGCGGCGGCCCGACCTGCACGTCCTTCGGGTCGAACTTCGGCTTGGGGGCGTCGGGCTTCTTGTCCTGGGCCGCGACCGACAGGGCGACCAGGGCGGCCACCAGCCCGGCCGCGGCCGCCCGGCCGGGGAACGAGAGCGACATCGGGGTATCCTCCGGATGACGAGCGATCTACGGCCATTATCCCGTCCCCCGGCCGGCAACTCAACCGGCCAAGTGTCCGCCGTTACGCGGGCGGCCGGCGGGTTGCCGGGGCCGGCCGGGTCGTACAATGACGGTCTCGTTTTTTCGGGACCACCGGGACAGGGGGCCGGCGATGGGCATCCAGTTCAAGCGGAAGGAATTGCGGACGGCCGCCAAGCGGCGGCGGAAGAAGCGGAAGCACGACCAGCGGAGCCTGAAGAAGTACAAGCGGCGGTAACGCTGGGGACGGCGAGCTGGAGGGAACGCACCGCGAGCCGACACGGCGTCCGGGGCCGACCGGGTCTTTTCCCTCTCCCCTTGGGGGAGAGGGTGGCCGACGCCGCGAAGCGGCGGAGGCCGGGTGAGGGGAAAAGGCCATCCCTGCCAGGGGCGATCCATGCCCTCCCAACCCTCCGACCGCCACCGCCCGCTCACCTACACGAGGGCCCGCGCCCTCCGCCGGCCGCTGACCCCGGCCGAGTCCGTCCCGTGGAAGCACCTCCGGGGCCGGCGGCTGGGCGGGTTCAAGTTCCGCCGGCAGCAACCCATCGGCCCGTACATCGCCGACTTCTTCTGTGCCGCCGCGTCGGTGGTTGTGGAGCTGGACGGCGAAACGCACCTCGGGCGGGAGCCGAAGGACGCGGCCCGGGACGAGTACCTGCGGTCGGCCGGGTGCCGGGTCCTGCGGTTCTGGAACACGGCCGTGTTCGACGAGTTGGACGCCGTGATCGAAGCGATATGGGCCTCCTGCGCCGGGAAGGCGTAGTCCTCACCCCGGGCCAAGTTCCCCTCACCCGTCACGGCCCCGCTGCGCGGGCCGTGCCACCCTCTCCCTCAAGGGGAGAGGGAGAACACACCGGCCGGACCCGTATACGGCGGCCGGCCCGCGGCCGTCGCGGTGGCCCGGTTCTTCCCCTCTCCCCTTGAGGGAGAGGGTGGCACCCGCCGTCAAACGGCGGGTGACGGGTGAGGGGAACTACGCCTTCGTCCCCTGGCCGCGTCGCCTTTTCCCCTCACCCGGCTGCCGTCCCCTGCGGGGCCGTCGGCCACCCCCTCCCTCAAGGGTGCTCTGTCGCGTTCCTGGCGAGCGGGGGCCGTCAGGCCCCTGTTCCTTGTTTCCCGAAACAGGGGCCTGACGGCCCCCGCTCGCCCGGGCAGGCCCGATTGTACCACCCGCGCCGGGCCGGCGGGCCTGCGTAGCTTGTGTTTCGCCGCCGGCCGCCGATAATCTCCCTCCACCCCGGGCGAACACCCCTTCGGCCCGGGCCGTAGGGGGTTCGATGCGGACGACCTGCCCACGCTGCCTGCGGAGCCTGTCCACCGCCGACCCCGGCGGCCCGCCCGTCTTCTGCATGTACTGCGGTCAGAAGCTCCGGGACGACGCCCCCACCGCCACCGCCCCGGCCGTCGGCGTCTCCCCCGGCGACCTGCCGACCACCGACCTGGCCCCGTTCACCGACAACCCCGAGGACACGACCGACCTCGCCGGCCCGGCCGAGGTCGGCGGCTACCGGCTCCTCCGCAAGCTCGGCACGGGTGGCATGGGCACCGTCTACGAGGCCGAGGCCCCCGGGACCGGGGCCCGGGTCGCCGTCAAGCTCCTGTCGCCCCGGCTGGCGTCGAACCCCGCCTCCGTCGAACGGTTCCGCCAGGAGGGGCGGCTGGCCAGCCAGCTCTCGCACCCCCGGTGCGTATTCGTCCTGGCCGCCGACACCGACGCCGGCCGGCCGTACATCGTCATGGAGCTGATGCCCGGCAAGACGCTCAAGGACCTCGTCGACGAGCGGGGGCCGCTCCCCCCGGCCGAGGCCGTCGCCCACACCCTGGACGTGGTCGACGGGCTGACCGAGGCCCACCGGCTCGGGGTGCTGCACCGGGACGTGAAGCCGTCCAACTGCTTCCTGACCGCCGACGGCCGGGCCAAGGTCGGCGACTTCGGGCTGTCCAAGTCGCTGGCCGGCTCCCCCAACCGCCAGATCACCCAGTCCGGGGCGTTCCTCGGGACCGTCCTGTTCGCCTCGCCGGAGCAGCTCAAGAGCGAGCCGCTGGACTACACGTCGGACGTGTACTCGGTCTGCGCCACCCTCTATTACCTCCTCTGCGGCCAGCCGCCGTACCACCACGAGAGCGTCACCGCCGCCCTGCTGAAGACGGCCGAGGGGCCGCCGGAGTCGCTGCGGGCCAAGCGGCCGGGCGTTTCCCGGTCGCTGGAGCGGGCGGTGATGCGGGGGTTGGAGCAGGACCGGGTCCGCCGCTGGCAGACGCTGGACGAGCTCCGCGACGCCCTGGCCGCCCTCTTGCCCAGCCGGCAGGTCCCGGCCCGGCCCCGGTCGCTGGTCGGGGCCTACGTCCTCGACTCGATCCTGTTGCTCCTCTTCGTCCAGACCCCGGTCGAGATGGCCGGCGGGCTGCTCGACGGCGCGGAGGGGCCGGACGGCGTGTCGGGCCGGTTCTTCCCGGTCGAGCTGGCCGTGTCCACCGCCTACTTCGCCCTGCTCGAAGGGCTGTTCGGGGCGACGGTCGGGAAGTGGCTGCTCGGGCTGCGGGTCAGCCGGGTCGGGCGGACCGGGCCGCCGGGGGTGGGGCCGGCCCTGGTCCGGGCGGCGGCGTTCAACGCCCTGTGGGCGGCCGTCA
>JAIEQN010000650.1 GCA_019747685.1 Gemmataceae bacterium | reverse complement strand
GGGCCGAACAGGGTGAAGTCGCCGACCGCCACCTCGCACACGTCCAGCACCACGCAGTTGAAGTTGAAGAACACCCGCTCGCCGAGCCGGATGTTGGTCCCGTAGTCGCAGAAGAACGGCGGCTGGAGCCAGACCGTGTCGCCGCCGGCCCCGAACAGCTCCCGCAGGATGCGGCGGCGGAGGTCGGCGTCGGCGTCCCGGGTGGCGTTCAGGTCCCAGCACAGGTTGCGGCACCGCTCCCGCGCCCGGACGAGGTCCGGGTCGAGCGGGTCGTACAACTCGCCGGCCAGCATCTTCTCGGTCTCGGTCGGCATGACGGCCCCGGGGGTTTGGGAAGCTAGGTGCCCGACCGCGCACAGTCAGGGTTGACACCCGGGTTGCAACCACTCGGCCGAAAAATTCGTGTTGACGTGGAAGAGCCGGATCGGGTACTGTTCGCACCACGCCGAAGCCCGCCTCCGACGGCCGCGGTCCGCGGTGCGGACTCGCTGCCGTCGTCTTTGCGCCCGTAGACGGTCTTCACCCGGTCCGCAGGCTCCCGAACCCCCGGGGTTGGTCGGGCGTAGATGATGTGGATCGGTGATCCGGCTAAAAAGTCGAGCGAACGGAATTTCGGCACCGAGATTGCATAGTGTTGCGGCGGCCGGGGAGAAACTTGAGGGAAAGTAAGAATCCCTCGAAAGAGACTCCTGGCCCGGACGTAGAATCCGGTAACAGAGGAATGCCGACGGGCCGGCGGCCGCGGGGTGCGGCTCGCTCCTATACCGTCGGCCCAACCGGGAGGGAACCCCAATGCTCGTCCTGACCCGCAAGCCCGGCGAACAGATCGTGATCGGCCACGGCATCCGGGTGACGGTGGTGTCTGTCGGCCCGGGCCGCGTCAAGATCGGGGTCGAGGCCCCGCCCGAGGTCCGGGTCGACCGGGCCGAAATCCACGAGAAGGTCTTGCTGGAGGCCGAGGCGGCGGCCGACGTGCTGGCCGCGGTCGGCCGGCCGGAGGCCGACGCCCCCTGCCCGACGGTCGTGGCCGCGGGCGACACCGCCACCCGGCTGCCGAGCCCGGCCCCGGCCCGCCACCCGGCCGTCGAGCGGCTGATGGCCCACCGGCTGCCGCGGAAGCCCCGCTGACCGGCGGCCGCACATCGATCACCGGCCGACAACGGCACCCCATAAGCCCACCCCCGCGGTGGGCTTGTGTGTTTTCCGACACCCCCTTCCCCCGTGCGGGTTGAAATTCCGTCCGCCCCGCGTCGTCCTATTCGTTGAACAAAGTCCATCGACCCCGGGGGCCGTGTGACCGCCGCCGTCCTCGTCGCACTGCTCGGGGTGGGAAGCGAACCGCCGGCCGGGGCGAAGCCGGCCGCCGAGCCGGCGTCCGCCCGGGACGCCCTGCGTCCGTTCAACCTCCTGGTCGGGTCGTGGAAGGGGACCGGGACCCCGGAGGGGACCCGGGACGAGCGGGCCGCCGGTCTGTGGACCGAAACAGACACCTGGGGCTGGCAGTTCAAAGGCCAGGATGTGTGTCTGACGGCCACCTTCGACAAGGGTAAGCATTACTCCCGGGGCGAACTCCGCTACTCGGCCGAGAAGCGGGCCTACCAACTCGACCTGACGGCGGCGGACGAAACGACCGCCACCTTTACCGGGGCGTTGAAGGACAAGGTGCTGACCCTCGACCGGGCCGACCCGCCGGCCGGCGAGGACCAGCGGCTGGTCGTCACCCTGCTCCACCACAACCGCCACCTGGTCCGGTTCGAGGCCCGGCCGGCCGGGTCGAAGCTGGGGTTCGTCAGGAAGTGGCAGGTCGGGGCGACCAAGGAGGGGGTGCCGTTCGCCGACGTGCCGAAGGGGCCGGAGTGCGTCGTCAGCGGCGGCCTGGGCACCATGAAGGTGACGCACAACGGGCAGGACTACTACGTCTGCTGCTCCGGCTGCCGGGACGCCTTCAAGGAGGACCCGGAGAAATTCATCAAGGAAGCGGCGGCGAAGGCGAAGGACAAGAAGTAGCCGAAATCCCTCGGACGGGGATTTGTACGGCCGGGACCGGATTCGTCAGGCGCGGGGTGTGTGCCCGGGCTGGAACCATCCGCCCCTTGCGTCCGCCGCCGGCCCGGCGATAATCGTCGTCACAGGTTCGCACCCGGAGAACGGTCATGGCCGACGCCCTGCCGGCGGAGCTGTCGAAGGTCGACCCGGCCGACGCCTGGGCGGCGTGGCGGCCGACCGACGCGCTCCCGTGGGACCGGAAGTGGGTCGCCCACCTGTACCGGCGGGCGGCGTTCGGGCCGTCCCCGGCCGACACCGACCGGGCCCTGGCCGACGGCCCCGAAAAGACCCTCGACCGGCTGATGGCCGGGGAGCCGAACCCGGCCCTGCCGGACGACCTGCTGGCCGACACCGCCGGCTACTACGGGGACCCGAACGGGCTGCGGGGGTGGTGGCTGTATGCCATGCTGGAGACCGGCCACCCGCTCCGGGAGAAGCTCACCCTCTTCTGGCACAACCACTTCGCCACCAGCTACGGCAAGGTCCGGTCGACCGCCCTGATGCGGGAGCAGAACCTACTCCTGCGGCGGCACGCCCTGGGGAAGTTCCGGCCGTTCCTGCTCGACGTGAGCCGGGACACGGCCATGCTGGTCTGGCTCGACTCGAACCGCAACGTCAAGGGGGCCCCGAACGAGAATTTTTCCCGGGAGGTGATGGAACTCTTCTCCCTCGGGGTCGGGAACTACACCGAGAAGGATGTCCAGGAGGCGGCCCGGGCGTTCACCGGCTGGCACCACGACCCGGAGGTCGAGCGGTTCGAGTACAACCCGGACCTGCACGACGACGGGTCGAAGACCGTGTTCGGCAAGACCGGCGCCTGGAACGGCGACGACATCGTTCGGCTCTGCTGCGACCGGCCGGCCTGCGCCCGGTTCCTGGTCGGCAAGCTGTACGCCTTCCTGGTCAGCGAGACGCCCCCGCCGAAGGGGCTGCTGGCCCCGCTGGAGGAGCGGTTCCGGGCCGGCGACTACGACATCGCCGACCTGGTGCGGACGGTGCTCGGGTCGCGGCTGTTCTTCTCCGCCCACGCCTACCACAAGCGGGTCAAGTGGCCGGTCGAGTTCGCCGTCGGGGCGGTCCGGGCGGTGGTCCCGCCGCGGCCGGCGGACCCGAACGTCCGGTGGGTGTCGGTGGGCGACCTGACCGACCCGCTGGGGAAGATGGGCCAGGCCCTGTTCGCCCCGCCGAACGTCAAGGGGTGGCGGACCGGGACCGACTGGCTCAACAGCGCGACCCTGCTGGCCCGGAACAACTTCGCCGAGACGGTGGCGACCGGGACCTGGCCCCGCGGCCCGACCCCGGGGCCCGGCGGCCGGACGGTCGCGGTCAAGAAGGCCGCCGAGACCAAGGACGCCCCGGGGGAGGAGCCGCCCCCGCCGCCCGACCCGAAGTTCGACGTGGCCGAGGTCGTCCTGGCCGCCAAGCCGGCCGGGGCTCCGGCGGTCGTCGCCCGGGCGGCCGAACTGCTCTACGGCGAGGGCGTGCCGCCGGCCGCCCGGTCGAAGGTCGAGGCGTTCCTGGCCGCCGGCGGGGAGAAGGACGCCGACGGCCCGGCCTTCCGGCAGAAGGTCCGGGAGGCCGTCCACGCCCTGATGTGCCTGCCCGAGTACCAGCTCTGCTGACGGTCCGTGCCCCGGTGGTACGACCCGGGGTTCCACCCCGGGCTATGGTGTTCCAGCCCTTCAGGCTGGGAGATCGGACGGCCCGCAGGCTGAAGGCCTGCCGCAGCGTAGCCCGGGGTGAAACCCCGGGTCGGAAGCACCCCCGAACCCGGAGCCAGTACGATGTTCTCCCGCCGCGACTTCCTGAGCCGGACCCTGGGCGGCACGAGCCTGCTCGCCGTCGGCGGGGTCGTCCCCGAGTTCCTGGCCCGGGCCGCCCGGGCGGCCGACCAGGACCCGGCCGCCCGGGACAAGGACACCGTCCTCGTCGTGGTCGAGCTGACCGGCGGGAACGACGGGCTGAACACCGTCGCCCCGTTCGCCGACGACCTGTACCACAAGGCCCGGCCGACCCTGGCGTTCCGCCGGAACGAGGTCCTCAAGCTCGACGACCACGTCGGCCTGCACCCGCGGATGGGCGACCTGAAGCGGCTGTTCGACCAGAAGCAGCTCGCGGTCGTCCAGGGGGTCGGCTACCCGAACCCGGACCGGTCCCACTTCGAGAGCATGGACATCTGGCAGCTCGCCGACCCGAAGCGGGCCGAGGTGAACGGCTGGCTGGGCCGGACCATCCCGGCGATGCGGGTGTCCGAGGCCGGGGTGCCCGGGATGTACGTCGGCCAGGACCGGCTGCCGGTCGCCCTCCAGGGGGCCGACGGCCGGGTCATCAGCCTGGCCGACCGGGCCAGCTTCAAGCTCCAACTGACCGGCCACGCCGACGGCCGCAGGAAGCTCCTCCAGGACCTGAACGCCGGGACCGACGGCGGCGAGCTGGCCGCGTTCGTCCAGAAGCGGCAGCTCCAGACCTACGCCAGCCTGAAGAAGATCGAGGACGCCCTGGCCGACGCCGGCCAGCCGAACAACAACGGCAACAACGGGCGGAACAACGAGGGCGAGCTGGGCACCCTCAACGGCAAGCTGAACCTGATCGCCCGGCTGATCCAGAAGGGCCTGGGCACCCGCATCTACTACGCCTCGATCAACGGGTTCGACACCCACAGCGGCCAGGCCGAGATGCACGCCAACCTGTTGGCCGAGGTGTCCAGCGCGATCGGCGGGTTCTTCGGGGCGCTGGGGGCCGAGGCCCCGCGGGTGGTCCTGATGACGTACAGCGAGTTCGGCCGGCGGGTGCGGGAGAACGGCAGCCGGGGGACCGACCACGGGAGCGGGTCGAACCTGTTCGTGGCCGGGCCGAAGGTGGCCGGCGGGGTGGTCGGCAAGCACCCGAGCCTGTCCGACCTGACCGACGGCGACCTGAAGTTCCACACCGACTTCCGCCGGGTGTACGCGACCCTGTTGGACGACTGGCTGGGGGTCGAGAGCCGGACCATCCTGGGCGACCGGTTCGCCGCCCTGCCGCTGGTCGACAAGGCGAAGAAGGTGGACGCCCCGGCCCCGGCCGGGAACGCCGCCCCGGGCGAGGCCCCGCCGCCGCTGCCGGCCAAGCAGTAGTGGCCGGCCGGTTGCCGCCCCGACGGGGCGGCAACCGGAACGCGGTCTGCTGGCGGGCGAGGTCGGAGGGCCGATCGGGTGGCGGAGCTGTTCCTGTGCCGCGGAGAGCCGGTACACCTCTCGAACGGCGGGACGGCGGCACTGTTCGAGGAATGGGAGCGGCTAGCGCGGGAGGATGCCGGGCGGCCCGGGATGGCGAACCTAGCCGACTATCTCCATCGAACCATGAACTACAGCGGTGTGGGATGCATGGCGTTCGGCCTGGACCGTCAATACCTGCCCGGCGAACTGGCTGGTCCGGCCGAGTCGGCTGCGCTGCTACGGGTGGCCGAGCGGACCGCGCGAAACCCAACCCTGATCCGCGGCGTGAACTGGTCGCCCGAGTTGCTGGACATGTGGTACGGCGTCCTCGTCCGCATGGCCCGGGCACTACGGGAGTCGTGCGGCGGCCGCCGGACGTAGCCGACTACCCTACCTGATCGGCTGGCCCCCATTCCCTTCCCAGGAGCCACCATGTCCCGCCCCGTCGGCTGCGGCCTCGCCCTGCTCCTGCTCGCCGCCCCGGCCGGGGCCGCCGACCCGCCGGAGGCCCTGCTCTCCCCGTCCACCCAACTGTACCTCCGGTGGGACGGGGTCACGCCCCACAAGGCCGCCTACGACGGCTCGGCCCTCGGGGCGGTCATGAAGGGGCCGACCGGCGACTCGGTCCGGGCACTCTTGGCCAAGGGGCCGAAGCTGCTCGGGTCGAACCTCCTGGCCGACCCGCTCCTGGAGGGCCGGCCGCCGGAGGAGCTGAAGGCCGTCCACGCCGACCTGAAGCACGCCGAGAGGCTGCTCGACCTCTTGGCCGACACCGGGGTCGTCGTGGCGGCCGAGGTGAACGAACCCCGGCCGACCCTGGCCGGGGTCGGCAAGGCCCTGGGCGGGCTGCTCGGGGCCGGGCCGGGGCCGTCGCCGGACGCCTTCCTTCCCGACGCCCGGGTGTTCGTCGTCGTCCCGAACGCCGGGGCGAAGGCCGACATCCTGCTCGGGGCCATCCGCCTCGTCACCCGGCAGGCCGACACCCCGGTCGAACCGCTCCCCGCGACCCTGGAACGGGCCGGCTACCTCCTGAAGCCGAAGAACCCGGGCGTCCCGGTCAAGGCGGCGTGGTGGGTGGAGGGCGACCACTTCGTCTTCTACGTCGGCTCGGCGACGGTCGAGTCGGCCGTGAAAGGCGTCCGGGCCAACCTCGCCACGGGCGGACTGACCAACCACCCGCTCTTCGCCCGGTGCCAGAAGACCGGCGACTACGAGGCCGTCGCCCGGGGGTACGTCGACACGGCCTCCGTGGTCGGGCTGGCCAAGCGGCTGGCCGGGCCGTTCGTCCCGGGGCTGGCCGACAAGGTCGACGCCGTCGGGCTGGGCAACCTCAAGGCGGTCGTCTTCTCGTCCGGGTTCAAGGGGAAGGAGTCGCGGGCGGTCTACGAGTTCGACCTGCCGGGCGAGCGGAAGGGGCTGGCCCGCATCCTCAAGTCGACGCCGGTGACGCTCGCCGACCTGCCGCCGCTGCCGCCGGACGCGAGCCGGTTCTCGCTCCTGCGGGTGGACTACACGGCCGCGTTCGACGCCGGGCTGACGGTCATCGACGCCCTGGTCCAGGAGCAGTTCGGGGTCGAGGACCAGGGGAAGACGCCGGCCGAGATCAGCAAGCTGCGGCGGGAGTTCCTGGAGCGGGAGCTGAACAAGGCGGCCGGGATCGACGCCCGGGCCGACCTCCTGGCCCACCTCGGGGACAAGGTCTGCATCTACCAGTCCCCGACCGAGGGGCTGAGCGTCCTCGGCACCGTCCTGTGTATCTCCGTCAAGGACGGCCCGAAGGTGAAGACGGCGGCCGACCGGCTGGCCCGGACGGTCGAGGGCTTGGCCGGCGGGCGGGTGAAGGTCCGCAAGAAGACCCTGGCCGGGGTCGAACTCCGCGAGGTGTACGGCCGAGACCTCGGGTTCTTCGTCCCGACCTACGCGGTCGTCGGCGACTGGCTCGTCATCGCCGCCCACCCGCAGCCGGTGCAGGGGATGGTCTTGCGGCACGCCGGGACGATCCCCCGGTGGAAGCCGGACGCGGACACCGCCCGGCGGCTCGGCGGGATGCCGGCCGACGCCATCGGCGTGCAGTACTGCGACCCGCGGTCGCCGGCCCAGAACCTGTGTACCGTCGGCCCGCTGGCCCTGGGGTTCCTCGGGCTGATCCAGGGCCAGCGGGGGAGCGAGACGGACTTCGACCCGATCGACATCGGGCTGGTCCCGAACGGGCACGAGCTGGCCCGCCACCTGTTCCCGAACCTGACCTACACCCGGGACGACGGGAAGACGGTCCGGGTCGAGGTGAACGAGTCGTTCAGCCTGCCGCTGGAGTTCGCCGGGCTGGAGGTGCTGGCCTTCACCGGGGTCAGCGGCCTGTTCGGCTTCTAGCGCGCGGGCTAAGACTGGCCCGCAGATGACGCGGACTCCGCCGCAGATGAAGCCGGATCAAACAAAAGATCGATTTTGTTCTGATCTGCGTCCCATCCGCGCCGAAGTCCGCGTCATCTGCGGGCCAGTCTTCTTTCCGGGACCCCTCACATGCGCCTCCTCACCTTGCTCGGAGCCGCCGTGGCCCTCGCCGCCGACCTCCCGCCGCCGGACAAGCTGCCGTCGGTGCCGGGGCGGCCCGACCCGCTCGTCATGCTCGACGGCACGAAGGTAACGACCAAGGAGCAGTGGGAGGCGAAGCGGAAGCCGGAGCTGCGGGAGCTGTTCCAGCACTACATGTACGGCCGGCAGCCCGCCAAGCCCGAGAAGGTCACGGGGAAGGTCCTGTTCGGGGACCCGGCGGCGTTCGGCGGCAAGGGCACCCTCAAGGAGGTGGAGGTGACGTTCGGGCCGCCGGCGTGGCCGAAGCTCTACCTGCTCGTCGCCACCCCGAACGGGAGGACGCCGGCCGGGTGCTTCGTCGGGGCGAACTTCGGCGGCAACCACCTGCTGACCGCCGACGAGCGGGTTCGCATCCCGACCGTGTGGATGCCGGACCGCTACCCGGGGGTGAAGGAGAACAAGGCGACCGCCGCCGGCCGGGGGAAGCAGACCGAGACGTGGCCGCTGGCGGACATCGTCGGCCGGGGCTACGCCGTCGCCACCTTCTACTGCGGCGACATCCAGCCCGACCGGCCGAACGTCCGCGAGGGGATGCGGGCGACCCTGCCGGACTCCGACAAGCCGGACCTCGGGGACGAGACGGCGACGATCATGTGGTGGGCGTGGGGCGTCGGCCGGGCCGTCGATTACCTGCTGACGGACAAGGCGATCGACGGGAAGCGGCTGGCGGTCGTGGGCCACTCCCGGCTGGGCAAGACGGCCCTGGTGGCCGGGGCGTTCGACGACCGGATCGCGGTGGTCATCCCGAGCCAGGCCGGGTGCGGGGGGAGCGGCCCGAGCCGGCACGCCGACCCGAAGGCCGAGACGGTGGCGGTCATCAACAAGGCGTTCCCGCACTGGTTCTGCGGCCACTTCACGGCGTTCGGGGCCGACCCGTCGAAGCTGCCGTTCGACCAGCATGGCATGGTGGCGCTGTGTGCCCCGCGGCCGGTGCTGTTCCCGAACGCGGCCGCGGACCTGTGGGCCAACCCGGCCGGCCAGTTCGAGGTGCTGAAGGCGGCCGGTCCGGTGTACAAGTTACTCGGCGTCGAGGGCCTGACGGCCGACGCGGTGCCGCCGGTGAATACCCTGGCGGACGGCCGGCTCGGGTATTGGGTCCGGCCGGGTCAGCACGCCATGACCCCGGCCGACTGGAAGACATACATGGACTTCGCCGACAAGTGGCTGAAGTAGCGCGGCCGGCCGGGGCGTGGTAGGATGGGGGCGGAGGCCCGCCCGATGACGACGATCCCCGTGGCCCGCGGGCTGATCCTGTGCGAGTCGTCGTGGGCCGACGACTTCACCGGCCGGCTGACGTTGACGGGCTGCTTCCACGAGCTGACCGCCCCGAGCTTTCCGACCGCGGGCCGGACGTTCTGGGTGGCCACCTTCCTGTCGGACGGGTTCGGCAACCTCCGCGCCCGGGTCGAGGTCGTCCACCCCGACCGGGACCGGACGATCTATACCGCCCATCACGGGCTCGGCTTCCCGAGCCGGCTGTCGGTGGTCCAGTACCGTTATCAGGTGAGCGGTTGCATCTTCCCCGAGCCGGGGCTGTACGAGGCCCAGTTGATCATCGAGGACGAACTCATCGCCGGCACCGCCCTCACGATCCGACAGGAGGAGGCCGACCATGGCTGACCCCAGCCCGACCGAACCGCCCCGGTGGGTCAACCCGCCCCGCGTGCAGGTGATCAACGTCGAGGTCCGTGACACCGACCCGGGGGTCGTGAAGGGCGAGCCGCTACCGGTGGCCGCGCGGCTGCTGATGCAGATGAAGTTCCGGGTGCGGCAGGGCCGGCCGCCGCTGCCCGAGGGGTTCGTCGCCCCGCCGGGGGTGGACGTCGAGGCCCTGCTCAAGCAGGTGCCGTGGCCCCCGCCGACCGCGTAGCCGCCCGTCCCGCCCCATCCCCGGAGCGATCATGACCCGGTCCCTCCCGGCGGTCCTGGCCGCCGCGTGTCTGGCTTCGTCCGCTGCCGCCGACCCGCCCCGCCGGCCGAACGTCGTCCTCATCCTGGCCGACGACCTCGGGTACGGCGACCTCGGCAGCTACGGCCAGACCAAGATCAAGACGCCGCACCTCGACCGGCTCGCCGCGGACGGGGTGCGGTTCACCCAGGCCTACGCCGGCAGCACCGTCTGCGCCCCGTCCCGGTGTGCCCTCATCACCGGGCTGCACACCGGCCACGGCCGGGTCCGCGGGAACGGCGGCGACCCGAAGGGGAACGCTCCGCTCCGGCCGGACGACCCGTCGGTGGCGGAACTGCTCAAGAAGGCCGGGTACGCGACCGCCCTGGTCGGCAAGTGGGGCCTCGGCGAGGAGGGGAGTACCGGCGTCCCGAACCGGAAGGGGTTCGGCCACTTCTTCGGCTATCTGAACCAGGTCCACGCGCACAACTACTACCCCGACTTCCTCTGGCGGGACGGCGAGAAGGTCTCGCTGCCGAACCGGCCGTCGAAGGTGGCCGGGGTGGCCGAGAAGCCCGTCGCCTACGCCCCGGACGTGCTGCTGGACGACGCCCTGCGGTTCGTGGAGGCGAACAAGGCCCGGCCGTTCTTCCTGTACTTCGCCACGATCGCCCCGCACGCCAACAACGAGAGGTTCAAGGCCGCCGGGGACGGGAACGAGGTGCCGTCGGACGCCCCATACACGGCCGAGGACTGGCCCCAGCCGGAGAAGAACAAGGCGGCCATGATTACCCGGCTGGACGCGGATGTCGGGAAGCTGTTGGCGAAGCTCAACAACTCGAGCCTTGAACGCGATACCGTCGTGCTGTTCAGCAGCGACAACGGGCCGCACAAGGAGGGCGGGAACGACCCGGCGTTCTTCCGGAGCGCCGGCCCGTTCCGCGGGTACAAGCGGAGCCTGGCCGACGGCGGCATCCGGGTGCCGTTCGTCGTCCGCTGGCCGGGGGTGGTCAAGCCCGGTTCGGTGTCGGACCACGTCGGCGCGTTCTGGGACTTCTTGCCGACGGCCTGCGACATCGCCGGCGTCGAGACCCCGCCCGGCCGCGACGGCGTCTCGCTCCTCCCGACCCTGACCGGGAAGGGGGCGCAGAAGGGGCACGAGTTCCTGTACTGGGAGTTCCACGAGGGCGGGTCCGCCCAGGCGGTCCGGCACGGCCGGTGGAAGGCCATCCGATCGGCCCCCGGTCGACCGCTGGAACTGTACGACGTGGCCGCCGACCCGGGCGAGGCGGCCGACGTGGCGAAGGACCACCCGGACATCGTGAGGCGGATCGAGGCGTACCTGGCGACGGCCCGGACGGACTCGAAGGAGTTCCCGGTCCGGCCGGCGAAGGAGTGACCCGGCGGGCGTACCATCGACCCGGTCGGCCGGAACGGTTAGTGTGGTAGAGGAGACCGAGATGCCGGTCACGCCCAGCGTCCGCGGCCTCTACTTGTGCGAGCGGGTCGAACTCGGCCCGGGGACGAGGAACCTCACCCCCCGGAACTGCTTCCGGGCGTTGCGGATCGCCGGCCTGCCGACCCGGGCTAAACCGTTCACGGTCGTCGCCTACCTGGCGAACGGGATCGGTCAGTTCCCCGTTGCCGTCGTGGTCCGTCGGCTGGACACCTTGGGCGAGGTCTACGCCGCCCGTGCGATGTTGACGTTCGCCGACCGGTTGGCCGAGGTCCGGCTGACGATCCGGGTCGAGCAGTGCGTCTTCCCGGCGGCAGGCGAGTACGAGGTCGCCCTCTGGGTCGGACACGAACTCCTCGCCCAGACGCCGTTCACGGTCAAACACTTGGAGACCACCACATGACCCCGTCGGCCCCCGCCCCCGAGTTCGGCGAGACCGTTTTCGACAGCGCCGACGTGCCGTTGATCGAGCTGAGCGACGCCGACGGCACGCTCGTCCCGTTCGAGCCGGCCTGGACGCCCGCGACGCTCCTCCACGCCATGCGGGAGCGGGTCAGGTATTACGGCGCCCCACTTCCCGAGGGTTTCGCCGCCCCGCCCGGGATCGACCTGGACGCGCTGCTCAAGCAGGTGCCATGGCCGCCCACCCCACCGACCGCGGGCGGGTAACGCCCGGCCGCCGGGCTACTTCCGCCGCAGGGCCTCGGCGGCGGCGTGCCGCTCGACCAGGACCCGGTGCAGGTCGTCCACCACCCGGCCTCGGTCCTTCCCGGCGTACCGGGCCGGGTCGATCGGCTCGCCCACCGCCAGCGCGATCGTCGACGGCCCCGGCGGCAGCCCCAACGGCGAGAACCGCGGCCACGTCCGGTATCGGCCCCACGCCTCGTAGCACCCGGCGATCCCGACCGGGACGATCGGGCACGTCACCCGCCTGACGAGCAGCGACACCCCCGGCTTGAGCGGCTGCACCGCCCCGGTGTGCGTCCGCTCGCCCTCCGGGAACATCAGCACCGCCCGGCCGGCGTCGAGCGCGTCGAGGACCGCCTGGAGGCCCTCCTTGCCCATGTGCCGGTCGATCGGGACGGCGTTCAGGCTGCGGATCAGCGGCCCCAGGACGGGCTGCGCGAACAGCGTGCTGCGGGCCAGGTACGACAGGTAGCGGCGGCTGGAGAGGCCGACCAGCACCGGGTCGAACATCGACTGGTGGTTGGCCAGCACCAGGACCGGCCCGGTCCGGGGCATGTTCCCCCACCCCGACCGGCGGAGGCTGAACCCGAAGGTGAAGAAGGTGAACGACGAGAAGAAGACGGCGTCGTACCAGAGCCGGCCGGCTAGGGGCGGGCGGTCGGACATCGGCGGGCGACCTCCTGCTCCA
>JAIEQN010000788.1 GCA_019747685.1 Gemmataceae bacterium | reverse complement strand
TCGAGGCCGTCCGGGCGTTGGTGGCCCGGCACCCCAAGCCGTCGGCCGGGCGGTTCGCCCTGCTGGCGGGGCAGCTCGCCGACGGGACGCCGCCGCTCGCCCGGCTGGCCGCGGCCGACACCCTCGGTCGGTCCGAGCTGACGGACGAGCAGCGGCGGCAGGTGCTGAAGGCCGTCCGCGACGACGTGCTGGTCCCGCCGGCGGCCGTCCTCCCGGCGTTCCGTAAGGGCGTGGGGGACGACGCCGCGGCCGACCTGTTGGACTACCTGACCGCGGCCGCCGGCCGGGGGTGGCGGCCGTCCGCGGCCGAGCTGGACGCCGTCTTGAAGCCGCTCCCGGCGGCGAAGACCGACGCCCTCCGGGCCGCGCTGAGGCAGGCGGCCGACCGGGACGCGGCCCGGCTGGCCGAGTTCGAGCCGCTGCTGACCGGCGGCGACCCGGCCCGCGGCCGGGCGGTGTTCTTCGGGAAGGCGGCCGCCTGCTCGGCCTGCCACCGGGTCGGGGACGAGGGCGGGGCGGTCGGCCCGGACCTGTCGAAGGTCGGCGGCATCCGGGCCGGCCGGGACCTGCTCGAATCGGTCGTCCTGCCCGGCGCCACCTTCGCCCAGGGGTACGAGACGTACCGGGCGGAGCTGGCCGACGGGCGGCTCGTGACCGGGGTGATCGCCCGGCGGGGGGCCGACGGGGTGGTCTTGCGGGACGCGGCCGGGGCCGAGGTCCGGGTCCCGGCGGACGCCGTCGACGGCCTCACCCGGGTCGCCACCTCGCTCATGCCCGACGGGCTGGCCAAGGCGATCGGCCCGGACGAGCTGCGGGACCTCTTGGCGTACCTGCGAAGCCTGAAATAGCGGAGGTCTCCGCGATGCCCCGGTGGCTGGTGTGGACCGCCGCGGCGGTCGTGTCGTGGGGGGTGTGGGCGGTCCTTGGGAAGGCGCTCGGGGAGAGCCTGTCGCCGGTCCAGACCCAGGGCCTCTCGACGGTCGGCCTGATCCCCGTGCTGGTCGCCCTCGGCTTCTCGAAGAACCGGACCGCCCGGCCGGGCGGCCGGCGGGGGGTGTTCGTCGCCCTGGCGGCCGGGGCGGTGAGCGGGCTGGGTAACGTCCCGTACTTCGACCTCTTGGCCCGGGGCGGGCCGGCCGCCGCGGTCGTCCCGCTGACCGCCCTGTACCCGGTGGTGACGATCGCCCTGGCCGGGGTGTTCCTCCGCGAGCGGGTGAACCGGGTCCAGGCGGCCGGCCTCGGCCTGTCTCTGGTCGCCATTTACCTGTTCAACGTGCCCGAGGAGGGCGGGCTGTCGCCCGGGTGGCTGGCCTACGCCCTGATCCCGATGGCCCTGTGGGGGGCGGCCGGGTTCCTGTCCAAGCTGGCCACCGCCGACCTGTCCGGGGAGTTGGCCGCCCTGTTGGTGCTGGTCGGCTTTCTGATCGTCAACGCCGGGCTGCTGGTCGCCGAGCCGCCGCCGGCCGACGCCCCGGCCCGGACCTGGGCCCTGGCCGCCGCCCTCGGGTTCTTCCTGGCGTTCGGCAACCTGGCGGTGGTGGTCGCCTACGGGAGCGGCGGCAAGGCGTCGGTAATTACCCCGCTGGCCGGGCTGTACCCGGTGGTAAGCGTCCCGCTGGCGGTGCTGGCGTTCGGCGAGGAGGTCGGCCCCCGGGCCTGGGCCGGGATCGGGTGCGCGGTGGCCGCGGTCCTGGCCCTGTCGTTCGAGACCCCGGCGGCTCCGGCTGAACCCGTCGGAACAGCGGGGCCACGCTGACCGGGTCGGCCCGGTCCGCTACAGTGATCCGGAGGCACTCGCCGCCACGCCCCGGGACCCGCGATGACCAGACCCGCCGCCGTCCTCGCCCTGCTCGCCGCCGCGGCCCCCGGCCCGGCAGCCGACGCGGTCGACTACGCCCGGTCGGTCGCCCCGCTCTTGACCGCCCGGTGCGGCAAGTGCCACGGGCCGGAGAAGCAGCGCGGCGGCCTGCGGCTGGACGACCGGGCGGCCGCCTTCGCCGGCGGCGACAGCGGCGACCCGACCGTCACGCCGAACGACCCGGACGGCTCCGCCCTCATCCAGCGGCTGGTCACCGCCGACCCGGCCCTGCGGATGCCGCCGAAGGCCGACCCGCTCCCGAAGGAGGAAATCGACCTCCTCCGGCGGTGGGTGGCCGAGGGGGCGAGCTGGCCGGAGGGGAAGGCGGCGGCCCCCCGGGCCGGGGAGATGACCGTCACCGATGTCGACCGCGACCACTGGGCGTTCCGCCCGCTCCGCCCGGTCCCCACCCCGGCGGTGAAGGACGCCGCTTGGGCACGAACCCCGATCGACCGATTCGTCCTCGCGGCCCTCGAAACGAAGGGCCTCGCCCCGACCGCCGAGGCGGACCGGCGGACGCTCATCCGCCGGCTGACGTTCGACCTGCACGGGCTGCCGCCGACCCCGGAGGAGGTGGCCGCGTTCCTGGCGGACGACTCGCCCGACGCCTACGAGAAGGTGGTCGACCGGCTGCTCGCCTCGCCGGGGTACGGCGAGCGGTGGGCCCGGCACTGGCTCGACCTGGCCCGGTACGCCGACACCGCGGGCTACGAACTCGACCCCGAGCGGCCGCACGCCTGGCGGTATCGGGACTGGGTGATCCGGGCGTTGAACGCCGACCTGCCGTACAACACGTTCGCCCGGTGGCAGGTGGCCGGGGACGAGTACGAGCCGGGCAACCCGGACGCCCTGGCGGCCACCGGGTTCCTGGCCGTCGGCCCCCGGTTGGACGCCGACACCAAGCTCGAAGAGGAGCAGCGGCGGTATCGGTACGACGAACTCGACGACATCCTCAACACCACCGGCCAGGCGTTCCTCGGTCTGACCGTCGGCTGCTGTCGCTGCCACGACCACAAGTTCGACCCGCTGCCCACCCGCGACTACTACCGGTTCCTGGCCGCGTTCGCCGGGACCAAGCGGGCCGAGCCGGAGGTCGCGCTCCCGGACGGGGCCAAGGGCAAGCTGCACGCGGTCGTGGACGCGGCCCCCGAGCCCGGGCCGAACTGGGTGTTGGCCCGCGGGGACGTGATGGCCCGCAAGGACGACGCCCCGTTCGGCGTGTTCCGGGTGCTGCTCCGCGACGGGGCGACCGAGGCCGACTACCTGGCGAAGGCCCGGGCCGCCGCCCCGGATGCGAAGTCCACCCTCCGCCGGCGGGCGCTGGCCGAGTGGCTGACCGACCCCGACCGCGGGGCCGGCGGGCTGCTCGCCCGTGTCATCGCCAACCGCCTCGGGCAGCACCACCTCGGTCAGCCGTTCGTCGGCACCCCGAGCGACTTCGGCACCCAGGGCGACCGCCCCACCCACCCGGAGCTGCTCGACTGGCTCGCGGCCCGGCTGATCGCCGAGGGCTGGTCGCTCAAGAAGCTGCACCGGCTCGTCGTCACCAGCGCCACCTACCGGCAGGGCACGGCGTTCGACCCGGCGAAGGCCGCGGTCGACCCGGACAACCGGCTCCTCTGGCGCCGCCGGCCGGTCCGGCTGGAGGCCGAGGCCCTACGGGACGCCATGCTGGCGGTGAGCGGGTCGCTCAACCCGGCGATGTACGGCCCCGGGGTGAAGCCGCCGATCCCGGCCGAGCTGATGGTGGTGAAGAACGACAAGAGCCCGTACCCCGCGGACGCGAAGGACGAGCCGGCGACCCGCCGGCGGAGCGTCTACCTGTACGGCAAGCGGACGATCCGGTTCCCGCTGGTCGAGCTGTTCGACGGGGCCGACCCGAACGCGAGTTGCGGCCGGCGGGCGGCCACCACCGTCGCCCCGCAGGCGCTGGCCGTGCTCAACGACCCGCTCGTCCGGGCCCGGGCGAAGGACTTCGCCGACCGGCTCCTGAAGGACGCGGCCGACGACGGTGATGTCGTCCGCCGGGCGTATGAACTGGCCCTGAGCCGGCCGCCGCGGGACGCCGAAGCCGCGGCCGGCGTCGCCTTCCTGGCCGCCCGGACGAAGGCCCGGGCGGGCCGCGACGAACCCGACCCCCGCCGCAGGGCGGCCGCCGACTTCGCGCAGGTCGTATTCGGCCTGAACGAGTTCCTGTACGTCGATTAGTCGGAAATGCGGAGTGCGGAATTCGGAATGCGGAATCGAGAACGGACAACCGGGGGACGGCTGATGTCTGCTGATTCCGAAATCCGCACTCCGAGTTCCGCAATTTCCTCGGACCGCCGGCGGTTCCTCTTCCGGGCCGGGGCCGGGTTCGGCGGGCTGGCCCTGGCCGGGCTGCTCGACCGGGCCGGGCTGCTGGCGGCGGACCCGCCGGCCGGGCCGCTCGCCCCGAAGAAGCCGCACTTCCCGGCCAAGGCGAAGTCGGTCATCTGGCTGTTCATGGAGGGCGGGCCGAGCGGGTTCGACCTGTTCGACCCGAAGCCCGAACTCCAGAAGAACGACGGCAAGCGGATCCCGGTGGAGACGTTCTTCGGCGACCCCGGCCCGCTGATGAAGTCGCCGTTCAGCTTCAAGCAGCACGGGAAAAGCGGGGCCTGGGTGTCGGAGCTGTACCCGCACCTCGCCGGGGTGATCGACGAGGTGGCGTTCGTCAAGAGCCTGCACACCGAGTCGTCGAACCACGGCCCGGCCATGTTCCAGATGAACACCGGGCTGACCCGCCCGGGGTTCCCGGCGGCCGGGGCCTGGGCCACCTACGGGCTCGGCAGCGAGTCGAAGGACCTGCCCGGGTTCGTGGTGTTCGGGAACGCCAAGGGGTCGAAGGGGGCGGCCGCCAACTGGGGCAACGGGTTCCTCCCCGGGGCCCACCAGGGGACCCTGTTCCGGGCCCAGGGGACGGCCATCCTGAACCTCAACCGCACCGCCGACGTGGCCCGCGACGACCAGCGGGCCCAGCTCGACCTGCTGGCCAAGCTCAACGCCGACCACCGTGACCGGAACCCGGCCGAGGCCGACCTCCAGGCCCGGATCGAGTCGTTCGAGCTGGCCTACCGGATGCAGGCCGCGGCCGGCGACCTCACCGACCTGGCCAAGGAGCCGGAGGAAACGAAGGCCCTCTACGGGCTGGAGGACAAGGAGTCGGCCGTGTTCGGGCGGAAGTGCCAGTTGGCCCGGCGGATGGTCGAGGCCGGGGTCCGGTTCGTCCAGGTCTACTGCGACGACGAGTGGGACGCCCACTCGGACCTGATCCCGAACCACCGGCGGATGGCCAAGCAGACCGACCGGCCGGTCGCCGGGCTGCTCACCGACCTGAAGCGGCGGGGGCTCTTGGACAGTACGCTCGTGGTCTGGGGCGGGGAGTTCGGCCGGATGCCGGTGAGCGAGAAGGGGCAGGGGCGGGACCACAACCCGCACGGGTTCCTGGCCTGGCTGGCCGGCGGCGGGGTGAAGGGCGGGACCAGCCACGGCGAGACGGACGAGGTCGGGCTGAGGGCGGCCGTGGACAAGGCGTCCGTCCCCGACCTGCACGCCACCATCCTGCACCTGCTGGGGCTGGACCACAAGAAGCTGACGTACCTGCACAACGGCCGGCGGTTCCGGCTGACCGACGTGTCCGGTGAGGTGATCCGCCCGATCCTGGCCTGACCGCTCCCGCCGGCGGCGGCCGCCCGGACCGTTCGGGGAGTTGGGTTGGAGGTGACGGGAAAGGAAGTCCGATAACCAGGGATGTGCCGTCCACCTACCCCCTCCCGCCGTTGGCCCGGCCGGTCGCACGGCGGGCGGACTCCGACCGCGACCCGGGCGGGAGGGACGGTCATGAACCGGTTGATCCCGACCGCCTGCCTCCTCCTGCTCGGGCCGACCGGCTGCTCGATCGGTCCCTCGCCCTACCGCGATGGGACCCGGTCGTTCGGCCTGACACCGCCCGTCGGCACCCGAACCGGTCCACCCCAGGCGGCCGTTCCCCCGTCCGGGGTCGTCCGTGCCGGCTACTCGGCGGGCGATCCGGCCGCGGGCCGGGACGGCATCAAGCTCCCGGGGCCAGAGTCGGCCCCGACGCCGTCGGGCGACGTAGCCCTGCAAGACCTGATCGCCCTGACCGTCGAGCGGAACCCCCGCCTCGCCCAGGTGGGGTGGGCGGTCGAGACGGCCCGCGGCCGGGCGGTCCAGGCCGGGCTGTACCCCAACCCGATGGTGAGCGCGACCGGGGACGAGCTCGGCGACCGGACCGGGCCGGGCGGCATCTGGACCGCCCCGTACTTCCAGCAGGAGGTCGTCACCGGCAACAAGCTCGGGCTGAGCCGGGCCGCCGCCCTGAAGGAGGTCGACCAGGCCGCCCTCCGGGCGGTGGCCGAGCGCTACCGGTTGTTCACCGAGGTGCGGCAGAACTTCTTCGAGGTGGTCGCCCTCTAGCGGCGGGCCGAAAGCCTGGGCCAGTTGATCGACCTGGCCGAGCAGACCGTCGGGAACGCCGTCCGGCTCCGGAAGGCCGGGGAGGGGAGCGAGCTGGACGTGGTGCAGCTCGAGGTCGACCTCGAGCGCTACCGGGCCGACCGGGACGCCACCGCCCGGTCCCTGCCGGCCGCGGTCCGCCGGCTGGCGGCGAGCGTCGGGGCGGGCGACCTCCCGGACGCCCGGGTCGTCGGCGACCTCGAGGCCCCGCTGCCGGACTACGACCCGGACCGGGTGCGGGCGTTCGTGGTCGGCGTCCACCCGGACCTGCGGGCGGCCCAGGTCGGGGTCGAGCGGGCCCGGCTGGCCCTCGACCGGGCCGCCGCCGAGCCGATCCCGAACGTCACCCTCGGCACCGGGTACTCCGCCAGAACCAGAACAAGTCGTCCGACTGGGTGGTCGCGGCCAGCCTGCCGGTGCCCCTGTGGAACCGGAACCAGGGTAACACCCTCGCCGCCCGGGGTCAACTCGGGGAGGCGATCGCCGAGGTCGGCCGGGCCCAGTACGACCTGACCGGCCGGCCGGCCGCGGCCTTCGGCACCTACGCCGCCGCGAAGACGCGGGCCGACCGGTATCAGACCGCGATCCTGCCGAAGGCCGATCAGACGTACCAACTCTCCCTCCGGGCGTACCGGGGGGGCAGTTCGAGTACCTGCGTGTGTTGCAGGCCCAGCGGGCGGTGGCCGAGGCCCGGCTCGAGTACGTCCGGTCGCTCGGGGAGGCGTGGCGGGCGGCCAGCGAGGTCGCCGGGCTGATGCTCGAAGACCGGTGGCCGGGCGACTACCGCCCCGGGGCCGCCGGGGCGGTAGTCGCCCGGACTCGCTCGTCAGGTGGTCGAGCCGGGGCCCGATCGGCCGGGGTGCGAAACGGGCGGGGGGTTGCACCGACTGCAACCCCCCGCCGAGGTGGAGGCGCCGGGAATTGAACCCGGGTCCCGTGGCACTTCCGTGCCGGCGTCTACGTGTGTAGCCTGTCGACTCCCGCGGCCGACCGTGTGGCCGCCGCGCGTTCGCCTCCCGGGACTCCGACAGACAGGATTCCCGGTCGGCTATCGGCCAGGAGGTTTAGCGGGAACCGCCGCCGAGGCGGGCCGGGTGGTGTCCCCGGCCCTCGGGTTCCCGCGAGCCTGACTTGCGTCCGGACACGACCCTCTCAGGCGAAGGGCCGTGACCGGCGCGGGTAATTACTTACGCCGCGAGGGAGAACTGCGGTTCAGCAGTTACTTTTTTGATCAGCTTTTTACGTGGCCAACTGATCAACCACGACACGCGACCGAACACGTCCGATACCCGGTCGATACCAGATCGCCCCCGGTAGGGACTCCCACCGCTAGATGGGCGTTGGTAGTATACGGTTCGCCCGGCCGGAAAGGTAGCCGGTTCCCGCCGGCCCCGGTTCTCATTGGTTTGGTTCGGCAACCCACACACCCCGCGGCCGAACCAATGAACCCGGTCGGACCGACGATAGTCTGACACCCGCTCCCGTCCCCCCACGGAGCCCCCATGCTCGCGCTCGCGCTCTTGCTCGCCCCCGCCCCGGAGGTCGTCCCGCTGTGGGACGGCAAGGCCCCCCACGCGGTCGGCGACTCGGCCGCCGACCATCCGACCCTGACCGTCTTCCGTGCCGAGAAGCCGAACGGGGCCGCGGTCGTGATCTGCCCCGGCGGCGGGTACGGGTTCCTGGCCGACGACCACGAGGGGAAGCAGGCGGCCGAGTTCCTCAACGGCCTCGGCGTCACGGCGTTCGTGCTCAAGTACCGGATCGTCGGCAAGGACCGGCCCGGGCCGCTCCACCCGGCCCCCCTGGCCCACGCCCAGCGGGCCGTTCGGCTCGTCCGGGCGAGGGCGAAGGACTACGGGGTCGACCCCAAGCGGGTCGGCATCATGGGGTTCTCGGCCGGCGGCCACCTGGCCAGCTCGGCCGGCACCCACTTCGACGCCGGCCTGACGACCGGCGACGCGATCGACAAGGAGAGCAGCCGGCCGGACTTCCTGGTCCTGGCCTACCCGGTGATCTCGTTGAGGGACGGGGTGACGCACGGCGGGTCGCGGACGAACCTGCTCGGGGCCAAGCCGGACCCGAAGCTGGTCGAGGACCTGAGCAACGACGAGCGGGTGACGAAGGAGACGCCGCCGACGTTCCTCTTCCACACCCACGTCGACACCGCGGTGGTGCCGGAGAATGCCGTCCGGTTCTACCTGGCGTGCAAGAAGGCCGGCGTCCCGGCCGAGCTGCACGTCTACGAGAAGGGCCGGCACGGGGTCGGGCTCGGCCGGGACCCGAAGTGGACCGGCGGGGAGACCGCGACGGCCGGGTGGCCGGACCGGCTGGCCGAGTGGCTGAAGGCCCGCGGCCTGCTCGACGCCAAGAAGTGAACCGCGGCCCGGTGGACGGGGTGCGGCCCGGGGGGCGGTGTGCTAACCTGATCCTCATCCGGCCGGGGCGGGTCCCGGCCGCCTACCCCCGGCCGCCCCATGCCACCGACCCCCGAACCGACTTCGCGCCCCGGCCTCTGGCCCGCCTGGGCGGCCTTCGCCGGCCTCGCCCTGGCCGGGTTCTGCTTCGGCGTCTGGGCCGGGACCCAGCGGCCGGAGCGGGTCGCGGTCGCCCAGCCCCCGTCCCAGGACAAGTCCGAGCCGAAGGGGGAGGCCAAGCCCGACCCCAAGCCCCAACCGAAGCAGGACCCGCCGGAGAAGCAGCCGAAAGCAGCCCCCCCGAAGGCCGCCCCGCCCGCGGACCCGGAGCCGGACGAGCCCGCCCCGAAGCCCGAAACCCCGCCGCCGGCCAAGCCGCCCGAGCCGAAGCCGGCTGACCCGAAGCCGCCGGAGAAGAAGCCGGACGAGCCGAAGAAGGCGGAGCCCAAGAAGCCGGAGCCGAAGAAGGGGTCGGCCCCGGCGGTGACGTTCGCCAAGGACGTGCAGCCGGTGGTCCGGTCCCACTGCCTGAACTGCCACGGCGGGGTCGGCGCCCCGAAGGGCGGCCTCGACCTGCGGAACCGGGCGGCCGCCCTCAAGGGCGGCGACAGCGGCCCGGGGGTGAAGCCGGGGGAGCCGGACGCCAGCCCGGTCTGGCAGCAGATCGACGGCGAGATGATGCCGCCGGAGGGCAAGCCGCGGCTGTCCGAGAAGGAGAAGAAGGTGATCCGGGACTGGATCGAGGGCGGGGCGAAGTGAGCCCGGCCGGGCCGCCGCGCCCGGTCCCGGCGGACGCCGACCGCCCGGGGTCAGGCCCGGAAGACGGCCCGGAACCCGGCCTGCTCGAAGTGGTGGTCGGCGGTCAGGGCGTCGGTCAGCCGGCGGCGGGCCATCACCTCGAACGAGATGCAGTCGGTCAGCGACCACCCCTTGTCCGACCGCCGGGAGTACAGGTCGAACCCGTCCCGGTAGAGTGCGCGGTCGTAGTCGACGACCTCGAACAGCGGGGTCGACCGTACCTGGTTCAGGAAGTCGATGACCGCCGGGCGGTGCATCGGGGCCGACAACCCGTCGGCCACCTCCATCAGCACCCACTCGGTCGTCACCAGCCGGCCGGAGAAGGTTTCGAGGTACTCGGACACGACGGCGTGGGCCGCGTCGCGGGGGTTGAGCCAGGCGATCAGGGCGTAAGAGTCGGCGAACTCGGTCATCGCTTCGGCGTCCCGAGCCGGTAGTGCTCGTGTTGGGAGGCCATGTCGGCCGGGAGATCGTGCAGCACGCCTTTGAACCGGGCGAACACCTCGCCGAAGGTCAGCGGCTTCCCGGCCGGCGGCTCTTCCGCTTTCGGTTCCTCGGCCGGGACCGGCTCGATCCGGGCCCGGACCCGCGTCCCCTCCTCGGGCAGCGCGGCCGCGTCGTCGGGCACGAACGCCCCGTTCAGAACCACCCCCTCGAGTTCCACGAGTCGCCCTCCGGTCGTCGGCGAACGGGCCCGCCCCCGCCCTGAGCATAGGGCCGCGGCCGGCCGGGCGGAAGGGGTGTTCGTCCGGGCGGGTCGTGTCCCGGTTCGGGTCTGGTGGCACGGCATTCCTGCCGGCGCGTCGGCTCCGGTGGCACCGGCCTCCCGGCCGGTGCGACGCACTCACCCGCCGGACCGGAGGTAGAGCTGGAGGGCCAGGCCGACCAGGAGGGCGACGACGGTGACGACGATCAGGGTGTACATCAGGGAGTACATCTTGTACAGGGACGACAGGGCGGCCATCAGGTGGGAGATGTCCCGGCCGGAGGTGGTCACGATCTCCCCGAACCCGGCCGCCGCCGACCGGGTCCACGACCCGATCAGGAGGAAGATCAGGGCGGCCAGCCCGGCCTGGACCACCACCCCCCACAGGTAGGTGTTCCCGGGCACCCGGGACCGTACGTCCTCCGGGATCTTCTGGAACACGTCGGCCGGCACCTTGTCCTGGAAGATGAACACCAGCAGCAGGACGGCCGAGATCAGGTACAGCACGCCGAACACCACGCTCACCGTCCCGACCAGGCTCATCTTCCGGGACAGCCGGCCGATCAGGTCGTTCTGCTCGCCGGTGAACTCGTAGCCCTGGCTCATGGCACCCTCGGGGTTGGGGCGGGCGGGGGCGCGCGCCCCCGCCCCGGTCGTCACTTCTCGGGGGCGAAGATCGTCTTCCGGTCCCGCTTCATGTCCACCACCGTCCAGCCCCGCTCCGGGGCCTCGACCGGCGGGTCGGGGTCACTTCCGCTTCTCCCAGTCGGCCTTCGAGACCGCGCAGCGGAACCCGAGGTGGGACATCCCGGTGTCGGCGGCCGTCCCCCGGCGGGCGGCCGGGCGGTAGCTCTCGCAGTAGGTGACGTGGCACAGGAACGACCCGCCCCGGGTCACCCGCTTCGGGGTCAGCGGCTCGGCCGGGTCGAAGAACGTGTCCGGCCCCGCCGGGTTGACCACCGGCTCCTTGGCGGCCTTCGCGTACCTCGCGTAGGCGTCGGCCCGGTACCAGTCGGAGCACCACTCCCAGACGTTCCCGGCGGTGTCGTAAAGGCCGTACCCGTTGGGCGGGTAGCTCTTCACCGGGGCCGTCCGGTCGAACCCGTCGGCCTTGGTGTTGCGGTTCGGGAAGTCGCCCTGCCAGATGTTCGCCAGCTTGGCGTCGTCCCCGGGCGGGGCGTCGCCCCAGGTGAAGCGCTGGCCGGCCAGCCCGCCCCGGGCCGCGTACTCCCACTCGGCCTCGGTCGGCAGCCGCTTGCCGGCCCACCTGGCGTAGGCCGCCGCGTCGTCCCAGGAGACGTGGACGACCGGGTGGTCGTCGCGGCCGGCCAGGTCGCTGCCCGGGCCTTCGGGGTGCTTCCAGCACGCCCCGGGGACCCACCGCCACCAGACGGCCGCGTTGGTCAACGGGACCTTTTCGGCCGGGGGGGTGAACACCAGCGACCCGGGGACGAGCTGGTCGGCCGGCGGCCTCGGGGTGCCGGGCGGGAGCTGCTTCTTCATCTCCTCCCAGTCCGGGGCCTTCCCGGCGGTGGTGACGTACCCGGTGGCGTCCACGAACGCCCGGAACTGGGCGTTGGTGACCTCGTGCTCGTCGAGGTAGAAGGCGTCGAGCTTGACTTTGTGGGCCGGCCGTTCGGTCGCCGGGGCGGCCGGGTCGTCCGACCCCATGACGAACTCGCCGGCCGGGATCAGGACCATCCCCGGTGGGGCCCCGTCAGACCGGGTCCAGACGGTGACGGCGTAGACCGTCCCGAACGCGGCGGCCGCCAGCAGCCCGAGGGTGATGGCGCCGGGCCACCGGCGGGGCGCCGCGACCGGCGGTTGCGGCGCGACGGGCTGACGGCGGGCCCGGTTCTTGGCGGACATCTCGGCCCCTCATTCCCACGCCGGACGAACCGTACCGGCGTGCCCATTGTACCGACTCCGTCGCCCCCGAAGTCCCCCGCCGGCGGGGTCAGTACCGGTCCAGGATCATGGCCGTCTTCAACACGTCGCGGTCGAGCAGCCAGCCCCGCTCGCGGACGAGCCCGGCGAGCTTCTCCCGCTGCCCGGTCGCCTCGGCGAGGGTCTTCGCCTTGAACGACAGCTCGACCACCGGCTCGAAGCCCGGGCCGGACTCGGCCCGGACCAGCCAGACCTCGAACGCGAGGTCGGGCCCGTGCCACCGCCCGGTCCACCGCCGGCCCGCCACCGGGCCGTAGGGGTGGGCGGCGGCGAGCACCCCCCGCGCCCGGCCCGGGGCGTCCC